>JAOZOC010000382.1 GCA_029933495.1 Bacteroidales bacterium | reverse complement strand
GGTTATTAACAATCATGTCTCAAATTTACTACTTTTGTGCGTAACATCAGTTATTAAATAATTTGAAAAAATAAAATTGAAAAAAATCCTGATTATACAAACAGCATCCATTGGTGATGTGATACTGGCAACACCAGTCCTGGAAAAGTTACATTATCACTACCCTGATGCTGAACTTGATTTCCTTCTTAAAGAGGGGAATGAAAGACTATTTGACGGACACCCATTTCTTCATGCCCTTTTAATCTGGGATAAATCTAAGGATAAATATAAAAATTTCAGAAAACTGATTCAGGAGATCAGGGAAAACAAATATGACTCTGTGATAAACATACAGAGGTTTGCATCAAGTGGCTTAATAACAATACTGTCAGGGGCAAAACTGAAGGTTGGATTCAACAAAAACCCATTTTCCCCTTTTTTCAATATCAGAGTAAAACACACAATACATAACGGTGAGATACACGAAACAGAGCGAAATATAAACCTTGTAAAACGTTTTACTGACGATACCCTGTTCCCTGTAAAACTTTACCCATTACAGCGCGATTATGCGAAAATGTCACAATTTAAGACTGCAAAATATATAACTGTATCGCCAGCTTCTCTTTGGTTTACGAAACAATATCCTGAAGAAAAGTGGGTAGAATTTATAAAAGATATTGATAAAGATATCAGAGTTTATTTTCTCGGCTCAAAAAATGATTCCGGACTTTGCAACTCAATAATCAATAAATCGGGACACAGCAATTCAATGAATCTTGCCGGTAAATTAAATTTTCTGGAATCAACAGCTTTGATGAGGGACGCAGTAATGAATTTCATGAACGACTCAGCACCTTTACATTTGGCTTCGGCAGTAAATGCAAAAATAACGGCAATCTTTTGTTCCACAGTGCCTTCGTTCGGATTCGGGCCGATGTCAGAAGATTCTATTATAGTTCAGACAAAAGAAAAACTAAAATGTAAGCCTTGCGGGCTTCATGGGCTAAAAGACTGTCCGGAAGACCATTTCAAATGTGCAACGACAATTGATAAAAATGAACTTTTAAAACGAATCGAATAAATGGAAGAAGATATCAAAAAAGCAATAAAAGTTTTAAAAGGAGGTGGAACAATCCTTTATCCAACCGATACAATATGGGGTATTGGATGCGATGCCACTAACAAATCGGCTGTTTCAAAAGTTTATAAAATTAAGAGCAGGGGCGCGAATGCAAGCTATATAGTTCTGCTTTGCAATGCTTCGCATCTGACGAAGTATGTAAAATTTTTACCGCCTATAATCTGGGATTTAGTTGAAAGTATTGACAAACCGACCACTATTATATATTCAGGTGCTAAGAATCTGGCAAAAAACGTAATCCATAAAGATGGCACAATAGGAATTCGGATTGTTAAAGATGAATTTTGCAACCGGTTGATTGAAGAGTTTGGTAAACCAATTGTTTCAACATCTGCTAACCTGTCAGGTGATAATGCCCCCTATATATTTAGAGATATTTCTGAAGTAATTAAAAACAGGGTTGATTATATCGTGGAATCAAACAGAAATATAATTAATAAGACCAAAGCCTCAACGATAATAAAGCTTAATGATAACGGAGAATTTGATATAATCAGACAATGATAAAAGCCGGATTTGTACAGTTTAATCCTGTGCTTGGAGACCAGGAAACAAATATTAAGAAAATAAAAAGTCTTATGCCTTTGGCAAAAGATGCCGACCTGATTGTTTTACCCGAGTTGGCAAATTCGGGATATAATTTTGTTTCAAAAGATCATGCTTTTGAAAATGCTGAAGAAATAGCAAACAGCAGGTTTATTGATTTTCTTATTGATGAAGCCAGAAAATACAATTTACATATTGTTGCAGGTTTTAACGAACGCGAGAATAACAACCTTTACAACTCATCTGCACTTGTCAGTCCTGAAGGATTCTTAGGTAAATACAGAAAAATTCATCTTTTCCTGAATGAAAAAGAAATTTTTCAGAAAGGCAATGTAGGACTCCCTGTTTTTGATATTGGTTTTTGCACAATCGGAATACTAATCTGTTTTGACTGGATATTCCCAGAGGTTTGGCGTATCCTCGCTATGAAAGGCGCTGATATTATCTGTCACCCTTCAAATTTAGTCTTGCCATATGCACAGCAAGCTGTACCTGTCCACGGAATGATTAACAGAACTTTCAATATTACCGCAAACAGATACGGAACTGAACGCGATGTAACATTTAGCGGGAAATCAATAATTTCAGACCCTTTCGGAAAAACAATGGTTACAGCAGCACCTGATAAGGATGCCGTTAAAATTATTGAGATGGATATTAAGCAGGCCAGAAATAAAATGATAACTCCACAAAATCATGCTTTTGATGATAGAATAGTTGAGGAGTATTCATATTTGATTTCCTGATTAAATTGCAAAAAGAAAGGGCTCGTTCAAAAAAACTATCCTATTGTCAGGTTTCGACTCCGCTCAACCTGACAATTTACAGCTAAAATGCTTTTTTGGACGAGCCCGAAATATTTACAGAAACTGATGAACGTATCAGCTCATTATTACTCAAATGCCAATATAGATTTTTTAATCCTATCAATTGCATCCATAAGTTGCTCTTCCGAGATTACCAATGGAGGTGCAAAGCGGATTATGTCTCCGTGAGTAGGTTTGGCAAGCACTCCGTTTTTAGCCATCTCGACACAAACGTCCCAGGCCTCTTTCCCGTTCTTAGGCTCAATGATAATTGCATTCAACAACCCTTTACCTCTTACAAGTTTTATCATATCAGAGTCAATTTTTCTCATCTCTTCCCTGAAAATCTTACCGAGTTTTTCAGCTCTTTCAGCAAGCTTTTCTTCTTTGACGACCTTTAAGGCTGCAATTCCAACACGAGCAGCAACAGGATTACCACCAAATGTTGAACCGTGCTGCCCTGGCTTGATAACCATCATTATATCATCGTCGGCAAGAACAGCAGATACAGGATATGCACCGCCCGATAAAGCTTTTCCAAGAATCAAAATGTCAGGTTTAACATTTTCGTGATCACAGGCAAGGAGTTTTCCAGTTCTTGCAATACCTGTCTGAACCTCATCTGCAATAAAAAGCACATTTTTCGCTTTACACATAGCGTAAGCCTTTGAGAGATAACCCTCATCAGGAACATAAACTCCGGCTTCACCCTGAATTGGTTCTACCAAAAAACCAGCAATATTTGGGTCTTCCAAAGCCTTTGCAAGTGCATCAAGATCATTGTACGGAATAGTTATGAATCCGGGAGTATAGGGTCCAAAACCATCACGCGCTTCAGGGTCTGTTGACATTGAAACTACTGTTATCGTTCTTCCATGAAAGTTATTTTCGCAAACAATTATCTTTGCCTCATTCTCAGGAACACCCTTTTTATCATAAGCCCATTTACGGCACAGCTTCAAAGCAGTTTCATCACCCTCAGCACCTGTGTTCATAGGCAACACCTTATCAAAGCCAAAAAATTCAGTAATATATTTCTCATACACACCTAAAGAGTCATTAAAAAACGCTCTTGATGTTAAAGTAAGCGTACGCGCCTGCTCAACCATAGCATCAACAATCTTTGGGTGGCAGTGACCTTGATTTACAGCCGAATAGGCCGATAAAAAATCAAAATATTGTTTTCCTTCAACATCCCATACCATTGGGCCTTCGCCTCGCGATAACACAACTGGTAACGGATGGTAATTATGTGCACCGTATTTCTCTTCGAGAGCAATCAGCTCCTGTGAATTTAATTTCTCTGACATATCTAAAAAATTTAAAATGTTTAACTAAGAAGGGTGCAAAAATATCAAATATTTTGTGAATTATTATGAAAGATTACAGAAAATATTGAAGCAATTTATAGATAATACTTAGGGTAGATCGTAAAGTGCTATTCCGGGTGTAGCTTTCTTGCATATTTTCTTCATTCTGATTTAATTGTTTTGGGGTTATATTGCCTCCTCCAGAAAGCTCATTATTCA
>JAOZOC010000381.1 GCA_029933495.1 Bacteroidales bacterium | reverse complement strand
ACAAATTTTTCCAACCAATATCATTATCGTACCACGCATACGCTCCTGTTGTGATATTGCGCCAGATACTATCGTTAGTAACATGTAGTATTGAAATACCGTTTCCATAAGTTGTGGTTTTTAGATTTTCTGCCATCCAGCATTGTGAGCCGATTTGTACGGTATTGTAAACATTACCGTCAGCATCGGTAACAGTTGGTGTATCAGGGCAGGGTTCACCAACTACATACTGAAAGGTATAAGTCTGGTTTCCGGTTGGCGAATCGGCTATAGTTCTCTCCCCCATATCTGAATAGGCTGTGTATTCCAATACATCACCAAGAGCAAACCCAAAATTATCAACTACTTTAAAGGATTTATAACCAATCGTATTATCTTCGTATTTATTGTAAACTAATTTCCCCGTATTGGCTGTTTTGCTGTTTACGCTTAGCATTTTAATGGTTTTGGTTGTTCGTTTTCCGGTTACGGTAAGCAAATAATATGTTTCGTTACCGGAATAAAAAGCAAATGTATGAATGCCCCGATTTAATGTTTTTTCATAATGTTCCAGTTCCCTGCCCATAATGTCCCTAACAGTGATATTAATATGTTCCTTTTCGGATAAATACAAACTGACTTCTGTTTTTCCATTAAAAGGATTGGGATAATTCTGCGAAACAGAAAATGTGTTTTCTTCAATTGCGTCTTTGTCTTCGATACTTGCTACATAATCCAGCATCAATATTGTATCGGGTGCATAAAGGGTTGTATCCCCTCCCAGCGTCAGGTTTGTAATGAAGATACTGTCCAACGGAACGTTGTAACCGCTGTTATCTGCTGTAAAGGTCAGTTCCATTGTGGGTTTTTGGCCAAAGGCACTTATTGTAATTGCAATTGTAAAAATCAATCCTAATGTCTTTATTTTCATAATACTAGATTTTAGAAGTAGCATTTTTATATTGCAAATATACCAAATTATAGAACCCGCTACCGCACGATTGTATCGTGTGGGTGGTTTAATAAAGTTTTAGAAGCAAAAAATTAGCTTGAAATTTTAAATTTTCTTATTGTACTTACTTTGAAAACCCCCAACTGGCGCAGGTCTTCCAGCTTGGCCAGTGCATAGGCGAGACTTGCGCTAAACATTAGTCAGAACAAACGCATTAGGCCACTTCGCAAATCCGGAACAGCCCAAAGAAACAGGTCGCAGTCCGATACAAAAACCATTCGGGTGAACACTGGCCTGCGGGCAGAACTCCCGAGCTACTACCTAAATGAGCAAGCGTCCACGCTTGCCTTTGTCCAATTTGCAATAATACACCTGCCAGCCATAAATGCAGACAGATTGTTACGAAGCTCCGGCACACAGGCCATCCTGACAGCTTCTCACAATGACGTTGTCATCTCTATCATTCTGTTAATTAGGTTATTACCGTCATTGATATGAATTACAGGGCTGGTGTTCTGGAAAGGCATTCCGAAGCAATTTGTTTACCGGTTTCAACAATGTTTCATAAAATAAAAAAAGCCCCAAAATTGGGGCTTTCTCTATTTTAGATTGTTTACTTAGATTTAGTGTTTGATAATCAACTTCTGAGTTTTTGTAGGCTCATTATTGACAACAAGAGAGTAGAAATAGATACCCTCGTTAAAATCAGAGGTATTAATTTTTAAAGAACCAAAACTATTATCAATCCTTACTTCTTTTACTGCTGAACCAAGCAGATTATATATCACTACCTTTGAATTATCTGATATCTTGCTAATGTCATAATCGAATTTAACAAAATTGTTAGCCGGATTCGGATAAGCAGCTGAAAGTTTATAGTCAACAGGATCATCAATTCCAACCAATGTTGAATAAACTACAAATACTGATATTTTGTCAGAAGGATTTGATTCATCAAAATATGTATATTTAATGGTTGAAGCACCTTCATTTCCATCAGGGAAATAATCACCGCTAAATTCTGTGTACATACCACCGGCATCAATATCTACTGAAACAGCCGATGTATCAGTTGTTGGGGGGTAACATAATCCCCAGCAGAATGAGTTTGATGTACCGGGTACAATTGTTATATCCTCTCTTGCACATTTAACAGCTTTAGATGAGCTTGTAATATTTTTAACATCAATTACATCAAGCACTATTGCAGAACTTGAAGCTTCGCCTCCAACTGTGATTTCCTGGTCAGGCTCAAGTAATTGATCTTCAAAATATATTTCAAAACTACTTTGTGAAAATGAGGCCCCAAAAAAAAGGGCAATAAATGATAAGGTAAAGATAAATTTTTTCATAGTTTGTAATTATTTATACTCATTAGACAATGATTAAATTAAAATAGTTGTCTGTTAAATACAACAGACTTTGCAAAAATATACAAAAACTATGCTAAGAGATGTTAAAAATTACAAAAACTTCAAAAAAAAGCAACCTTACACATTTTTCAGGTGTCTTTGATATCAGAGAATATAAAATTAGAAATATAGATATATATGTCAAGATAAATTTATATTTGCAAAAAATTTGTTAAACTTTAAATTAAACTATTATGAAATTAAAAGCTTTATTTTTATCAATTGTCTTTCTGATGTCAGGGTATATGTTTGCCCAGCAGGTTGACAGGGACAAAGTCCTTTTGGAAATCATTACCGGCACCTGGTGTTACTATTGCCCTGGTGCAGCAATGGGTGCTGAAGACCTTATTGCTAATGGCAAAGAGGTAGCCGTTGTTGAGTATCATACCGGAGATACTTATGAAAATACTTTTTCATTAGCAAGAGGCAGTTACTATAATCCGTCAGGTGTTCCCTCTGCATATTTCGATGGTATTATAAATGTTCCAGGTGGTAACCACACTTCAAGTATGTACGGATCATATCTTCCAAAGTATAATCAGAGGATTGCGATACAGTCATCCTTTACTATTGATGTTGTGGGAACAAATGCCGGATTGTCTGATTATAATATAATTGCAACCGTAAATAAAGTGGCATCTAACAATAGTAGTAACCTGAAATTAATGTGTGCTCTTACCGAATCGGGAATTACGCAAAGCTGGCAGGGAATGAGCACGCTTGAGTGGGTAGAAAGATTGATGGCCCCGAACCAAAGCGGAACCACCCTTGACTTTTCTTCCAGTAATACACAAGAAGTTACAATTAATTTTTCAATGGATCCAAACTGGGTTAATGAAAATTGTGAAGTTGTATTTTTTATCCAGGATTTGAGCACGAAGGAGGTTTTTCAAGCTGTTAAAAATAATCTTACAGAATTTGCATCTACAAATGCTTATGATGTTTCTCTGAAAGAGGTTTACGTGCCACAGGCAATGTGTAATAATTCAGTTGAGCCTTCAATATTAGTAACAAACTTTGGATTAGAAACTCTCGTAAGTTTTGATGCTATTTATAGTGTAAACGGTGGTGCACAAGAAACTTTTGCATGGACTGGTAGTCTGGCTACTTCAGAGTCGGAAGTTGTTAATCTTCCTTCTATCGATTTCACGGTACAAACAACCAACACAATTGATGTAACGCTTGAAAATCCAAATGGCGAGGCTGATGAGTTTCCCCAAAATAATTCCAAAACAACAGCATTCGATGAAGCTACACATGTTACTTCCCCGGTTATACTGGCACTCAAACTTGATGATAATCCCGGAGAGACAACCTGGGAAGTTAAAGATTCCGAAGGAACTGTTCTTTATTCGGGCGGACCTTATACAACAGCAGGACAATATGTTATAGAATATTTTGAATTGGGTGAAAACGGATGTTATTCATTTTCTATTTATGATGCAGGTGGAGACGGGTTAACCGGAACAGGCATTTATAAACTTGCTTATGATGGCAGTACAATATTTGCACAAGGAAATGATTTTGGATATATGTCAGGTGCCGAGTTTAAAATTGGCATTACAGGCGAAGATGAGTTGAATGTAACTAACTCAGTTCAGATGTATCCAAATCCATTCACAGAAACAGCTTATGTAAGCTTCTCAACTTCACAAACGGAGACTGTTAGTGTAAATGTTTACAACT
>JAOZOC010000380.1 GCA_029933495.1 Bacteroidales bacterium | reverse complement strand
TGAAATCGGGAAAGACCCCAAAAGAGACCTATATTGAGCTTTGGGAAACTATAACAGCAGGTAAAGAGTGGTACGGTCAGTTTATAAACCGGAAGAAAAACGGGGAACTATACTGGGAAGCAACATCTATTTTTCCACTTAAAGACAATACCGGTAACATCACTCATTTTATTGGGATTAAAGAAGATATAACGGAAAGAAAAAAACTTGAACAAGAGCTTATTAATGCCAAGGAAAAAGCTGAGGAGTCCGACAGGCTAAAGTCAGCCTTTTTAGCAAATATGTCCCATGAAATAAGAACACCTATGAATGCTATTCTCGGATTTTCACAGTTGCTAAACGATGAAAATATAAACCCTGAAGATAAAAATCAATTCATAAATCTCATTCATAGCAGTGGCAACTCCCTGATGAATCTTATTAATGATATTATTGATATTTCAAGAATCGAGGCTGGAGAATTTACAATTCATAAAAAGAAATATGAAATTGAAGTTCTTTTGAACAACCTGTTTTTAGAATACGAACAAATCCTGGCAACAGAAAAAGAGAAAAGCAATATTAGGCTGGTTTTTAACAAAAATCCGGAATTATCCAGCTCTACAATCAAGACAGATGTTGAAAGACTAAATCAGGTTTTTCGGAACCTTCTGACAAATGCCATTAAATTTACTTCAGATGGCAGTATTGAATTTGGCTGCAATATTGACAAAAGTGGATTTTGCAAATTTTACATTAAAGATACTGGTATTGGTATTCCTGCGGATAAACAAAAGTTAATCTTTGAAAGTTTCAGGCAAGTTGATGAAACGGAAACAAGGAACCATGGAGGGACAGGACTTGGCCTCGCAATCTCGAAAAAGATTGTTGAAATATTAGGTGGTGAGATTTGGGTTGAATCGGAAGAAGGAAAAGGATCAGTCTTTTATTTTACTCATCCAATTCCATAAGATAAGCATTCAAATTATTTCTCACTCATTCCTTAAAGATATATAACCCCATTACATCACTCACGTATTCTTTACAGTTTTCATCTGTGAGGTGCTGAGTGCAACTTTCTAATTAGTTCGTTTGTCTTTCTAATCCATACAATAATATAAATAGAGGCTGTTTCATCTCTATTTTTTAAATTATGGTATATTTGGCAATTTTTACGAAAATAATTCATTATGAAAAAACAATTACTTTCCATTTTATTGGCCTTAATAGTTTCATTTTCTTACGCTGACGGATGGCGTAAAGATGAAATGCAGGTAAAAATTCAGATTACTGCCGAGGAGCAGATAGTTCAACTGAACGATTTGAATATTAACTATGAAATAGCAGATTTCTCAACAGGAGAAATACGTGCTTTTATAACACCTGGTGAATTGCAGAAACTGCAGAGTCTTAATATGCAATATCAGGTTGAAGTAGAAAACTTAAATGAGCATTTTAAAAATTTCTGGGTAACGGAAGATTCATATCACTCCTATCAGCAAATTATTAATCTGGCTGATAGTCTGGAAACCGAGTTCCCTGCAATATGCAAAAAGTATTCTTTCGGTACTGATGCTTCCGGACAATACGATCTTGTTGCGTTAAAAATCAGTGACAATGTCCTTACCGACGAACCGGAAGCTGAGGTTATGTTTGATGCAGGTATTCACGGCGATGAAATTGGGGGGCCGGAAAATGTGATACGATTTGCACGCGACATCTGTATTGGATACGGTGACGACCCGACTATTACAAATCTGATTGACAACCGCGAGATATGGCTTTACCTGATGGTAAACCCCTGGGGAAGGGAAAATATGAGCCGTTACAATAACAACGGCGTTGATATGAACCGCGACTGGGGCTATATGTGGGACGGCTGGGGAAGCAGCACCGGAGCATACTCCCAACCCGAATCGAAAGCTCTGCGCGAATGTATGTATCATCATCAGTTTGTTGTGCACACAACATATCATAGTGGAACAGTTTATATCTCACTACCCTGGAGTTACAGGTCAAGTTCACCACCTGACTGGAATCACATCAATCAACTCGGAGGTGTTTATTCAAATACTTCAAACTACCCGAACCTACCTTACGGACAAGGAAATACAGGGATGTATGCAATAAACGGAAGTACAAAAGATTCAAATTATGGTATTCAGGGTTCAATATCATGGTCAATGGAGATTTCGGATAGCAAGCAACCTCCGGCATCCCAGATAATGACATATTACAA
Organism: Bacteroidales bacterium; assembly: GCA_029933495.1. GTDB lineage: Bacteria > Bacteroidota > Bacteroidia > Bacteroidales > JAADJA01 > JAADJA01. The sequence continues at coordinate 1,828 of JAOZOC010000380.1, read as the reverse complement.
TTACAATTATCCGGCAATGATTGCGATGATTGAGTACTCAGGATACGGATTACAGGGTGCAGTTACTGACGCCAATACAGGTGAGCCTGTAACAGCAGTTGTTTTTGTAAACGACTATATGCCGACCTTCACCGACCCGACTGCAGGTGATTATCATAAATATGTTCTTCCGGGTACATACAGTATTAAAATAGTTGCAAACGGATATGAAACACAAACCATTGATAATATCACTGTTACATCAAATAATGCAACTACAACTGATTTCCAGCTTCAGCCCGAAGAGGGACAATATGTTTACAAATTTTCTGCATCAAGGATACCAGGCAACAACGAAGCTGACGAGGGAAATACTCCTGCCGTTATTGGAGCTCCAGACAACATAAACTATTCTATTGGTAAAAACGGGTGGTGCGTACTTGATTTGCAAAATCCGGTAATAGATGGCCCCGGCCCGGATATTATTGTTTACGAAGGTGATACTTCTCCCGAAGGATTTACCTGTTATGCCGGAGAAACCATTGATGGACCCTGGATTAGCCTTGGGACAGGAAACGGTACAACAGAATTTGATATAGCGGAATCAGGTCTCCCGGAAGCACAGTTTTTCAAAATTCTTGATGATGGCGACGGATCAGGAAATGTGGCAGATGCCGGATTTGATCTTGATGCCATTGAAGCACTGGCGCCTGTTTCAGGTGTTTATCTTGCAATGTACGAATATACTGTTGACGACTCCAATGGAAACAATAACGGAAAAATTGATCCGGGTGAAACTGTTGATCTGATTGTCACGCTTAAGAATAACGGTGATGTTACTGCCGAGAATATTTCGGGTGATATATCCACCACATCCCCTTATTTTACAATAGTTACAGGTACGGCTGATTTTGGAACTCTGGCACAGAGTGAAACCGGAGAAGGAACTTTTACCGTTACAGCAAATGCTTCAACTCCTGCGGGCCAGCCTGCCGGAATTGATCTGGATATTACATCAAACGGAGGTACATATACAAACAGTTTCGCAATGAATTTTGTGATCGGACAGATACCCGTTGTCATTATTGACCTTGACGGAAATCATAACTCAGGACCTGCAATTCAGGCAGCAATTGAAGATAACGGTCTTGCTGCCGAGTACACAACTTCATTTCCCTCATCCCTTGACATTTACAGTTCAATATTTGTCTGTCTTGGAATATACAGTGATAATCACGTATTATCTTCATCCGAAGGACAGTCACTTGCCGATTTTTTGAATAACGGCGGTTCTCTTTATATGGAAGGCGGCGATACCTGGGCTTATGATAATCAAACTGCAGCCCATACAATGTTTAATATCAACGGAGAAGCTGATGGGACAGGTGATATGAGCACTGTTGCCGGCCAGGTAGGTACGTTTACAGAAGGAATGTCGTTTAGCTACGGTGGTGATAATAGCTATATGGATCATATTGTACCTCTGGCTTCTGCATTTTTAATATTAGAAAATCAAAATCCGGTTTACGGGACAGCAATTGCCAATGACGGAGGATCATACAAAACAATAGGAGCATCTCACGAATTTGGAGGTTTGACAGATGGGGCATCCCCGTCCACCAAAGAAGAACTTATGGCAGAATATCTTAACTTCTTTAGTCTTACAGCATCATTGCAGGCTTCTTTCTCGGCAAATACAACAGATATCTGTGAAGAAGGAACAGTTGATTTTAACGATTTGTCAACGGGTGATATAACAAGCCGGGAGTGGACTTTTGAAGGTGGAACTCCTGAGACTTCCTCATTAGAAAATCCTACGGTTATGTATTACGGCTCAGGATCGTTCGAA
>JAOZOC010000379.1 GCA_029933495.1 Bacteroidales bacterium | reverse complement strand
TAACAATAGAAAACAGATAAAAAATGGCAAGATATATTGGTCCGAAAACGAAAATAGCCAGGAAGTTCAAAGAACCTATTTTTGGCCCTGATAAAGCTTTTGAGAAGAAAAATTATCCTCCTGGACAGCATGGAAACTCCAGAAGAAGAAGAAAACAGTCGGAATATGGTGTTCAGTTGATGGAGAAGCAGAAGGCAAAATATACTTATGGTATTCTTGAGCGTCAGTTTAAGAACATATTTAAGAGAGCTTCACGTAAGAAAGGGATTACTGGCGAAATTCTTTTGCAACTCATTGAGGCACGCCTCGATAATGTTGTTTTTCGTCTTGGAGTAGCTCCATCGCGCCCCGCTGCTCGTCAGTTGGTTGGTCACAGGCACATATTGGTTAATGGAGAGATTGTAAGTATTCCTTCATATTCCATCAAAGCAGGCGATATAATTAGTGTACGAGAAAAATCAAAATCACTTGAAGCTATTACTGATTCACTCGCTTCCCGTTCAAATGCTTATTCATGGCTTGAGTGGGACGAAAATCTGATGGCCGGTAAGTTTCTGAATTATCCTGAGAGAGCTGAAATTCCTGAGAATATTAAGGAACAACTTATTGTTGAATTGTATTCGAAATAGTAATTAACCTAACCGATAGATAGTCAATAATTAAAAAAGCTGAGTATGTCAATTTTAGCATTTCAAAAACCAGATAAAGTTATAATGATCGATGCCGATGATTTCAAAGGTACCTTTGAATTTCGTCCGCTTGAGCCCGGGTTCGGTATTACTATAGGTAATGCGCTGAGACGAATCCTTTTATCCTCGCTCGAAGGTTATGCAATCACTTCCGTGAAGATTGAGGGCGTTGAGCAGGAGTTTTCTACAATTAAAGGTATTGTTGAGGATGTTACTGAGATCATTTTAAATTTGAAAAAAATCAGATTTAAAAGACAGATTGAAGAAGAAAACTCAGAGAAAGTACAGATAGTTATTGGTGATCAGGATGAGTTTAAAGCCGGTGATATTAATAAGTTTCTGTCAGTTTTTCAGGTCCTGAATCCTGACCAGATAATCTGTCATATGGAGCCTAACGTTAAACTCTCTATTGAACTTACCGTTGAAAAGGGTAGGGGATATGTCCCGGCTGATGAGAATAAGAGAATGAATGCTCCCATTGGTACAATAGCTATGGATTCGATCCATACACCAATAAAAAATATTAGATATCATACTGAGAATTACAGGGTTGAGCAAAAGACTGACTACGAAAAGCTGGTTTTTGAAATTAATACTGATGGTTCTATTCATCCTAAGGAAGCATTGAAAGAGGCTGCAAAAATCCTCATTCATCATTTTATGCTTTTCTCAGATGAACGTATAACTCTGGATACTGAGGATAAAACAGTTACTGAAGAGTTTGACGAAAGCTCATTACATACCAGACAATTGCTTAAAACAAAACTTGTTGATCTTGACCTTTCAGTCAGGGCATTGAATTGTTTGAAAGCTGCTGATGTGGAAACACTTGGCGAACTGGTACAGTTTAATAAAAATGATTTGTTGAAATTCAGAAACTTTGGTAAAAAATCACTGACCGAACTCGAAGATCTCGTGAAGTTGAAAGGCCTGGAATTTGGAATGAATATATCAAAGTATAAATTAGATAAGGAATAATCGAGATGAGACACAGGAAGAAAATTAATCATTTATCGAGGACAAGTGCACACAGAAAAGCGATGATGGCCAATATGGCTACTTCGCTGATAATGCATAAAAGAATTCATACAACCCTTGCTAAAGCAAAAGCTCTAAGAGGTTATGTGGAGCCGTTGATTACAAAATCAAAGAGTGATACTACTCATTCAAGAAGAATGGTATTTAGTTACCTAAAAAGTAAAGAAGCTGTTACTGAGCTTTTTAGAGAGATTTCTGCTAAGGTGGCCGATCGTCCGGGTGGTTATACACGAATAATCAAAACTGGAAACCGACTTGGTGACAATGCTGAAATGTGTATGATTGAACTGGTTGATTATAATGAAAACCTCCTTGGTACAAAAGAGAGTAAGACAAAGTCAACCAGGAAAAGAAGAAGAGGCGGAAGTAAGAAGTCAGAAACTCCGGAGACAACAAAGGATGTAGTAGCTGAAACTGCTGAAGCTAAAGTTGACGAAAAGATTGAAGAAACAAAAGCTGAAGTACCTGTTGAAGAGCCTAAAGCGGAGGAATCAAAAGTTGATGCACCTGCTGAAAAGGCACCAAAAGAGGAGCCTAAAGCTGAAGCACCTGTTGAAGAGCCTAAAGCAGAGGAGACGAAAGAAGAGAAAACTCCTGAAAATAAAGAAGACGAAAAGAAGGATAAAAAATAGTAAAAACTGTTAATTTTCTATAAAATAAAAGGATAGGGCTAAATAGCTTTATCCTTTTTTGTATTTTTGGACAAAATTTATAGCAACTAATTATAAAACTAACAAATTATGAGTTCAATATTAAATATCCATGCACGTCAAATACTTGATTCAAGAGGAAACCCAACGATAGAAGTTGATGTTTACACTGATTCCGGAATCTTTGCCACTGCAGCAGTTCCCTCAGGTGCATCAACAGGCATTCACGAAGCAGTAGAACTTCGTGATGGCGATAAATCTGTTTATATGGGTAAAGGCGTTCTTAAAGCTGTCCATAATGTTAATGAGATCCTTAATGAAGAATTGCAAGGTTTCTATGTATCAGATCAGAATGAAATTGATGCAAAAATGATTGAAATTGACGGAACTCCTAACAAGGCTAATCTTGGAGCTAATGCTATTCTCGGGGTTTCGCTTGCAGTTGCTAAAGCGGCTGCACTTGAAAGTGGGCAACCTCTTTACAGATATATTGGGGGTGTTAATGCAAATACATTACCAATTCCTATGATGAATATTTTGAATGGTGGTTCACATGCTGATAATAGCATCGACTTTCAGGAGTTTATGATTATGCCTGTCGGAGCTTCTTCTTTTTCTGAGGCTATTAGAATGGGCTCTGAAGTTTTTCATAATCTTAAAGCAGTACTCAAAAAAGACGGATATTCGACAAATGTTGGCGATGAAGGCGGTTTTGCTCCGAACCTGAAATCAAATGAAGAAGCTATTACATTAATTCTGAAGGCTATTGAGAAAGCTGGTTATAAGGCCGGAGATGATATTTTTATTGCACTAGACCCAGCATCATCAGAATATTATCTTGAGAAGGAAAATGTATATCATCTGAAATGGTCAACCGGCGATAAACTTACTCCTGCCGAGATGGTTGACTTTTGGAAGGACTGGGTTAAGAAATATCCCATTATCTCAATTGAGGACGGGATGGCTGAAGATGACTGGGATGGCTGGAAACTGATGACTGATGCTTTAGGAGGTGATATTCAGCTTGTTGGTGATGATAACTTTGTTACCAATACCGAAAGAATTCAAAAAGGAATTGATATGGGTGTCTGTAATTCGGTTCTTATAAAACTGAATCAGATTGGGACTCTTACAGAAACTATTGACGCCGTTAATCTTGCTACCAGTCACTCATATACTTCGGTTATCAGTCACCGTTCGGGTGAAACGGAAGATACGACTATTGCTGATCTTGCTGTGGCATTGAATACTGGCTTGATAAAAACAGGTTCGGCAAGCCGGACTGACAGAATTGCCAAGTATAATCAGTTGCTGAGAATAGAAGAGCAGCTTGGAAATGATGCCAGGTATCCCGGAAAGAGTTTTAAATATTATAAAAAATAAACCGAAAGGGCAGAAAATTTGGTTTGGGCTAAGATCAGAGCGTTTGTGATGGTCTTAGCCTTTTTTTGTTCATGAATTACACTTATTAGCATATTAGGGAAATTTATTTTTCCATTACATCATAACCAATCAGTATAATTATCATATTTGACACATATTGAAAGCGTAATTGGTATTAGCCATTCCCTCATTTAGCAACCTCCAAAGCCCTGACGACGGAGGTCACACATTCACCCATTCATTCATTCATCCATTCATTCATTTAAGCATTCATTCATTCAACCCCACCCTAAAGCAACTCCG
>JAOZOC010000378.1 GCA_029933495.1 Bacteroidales bacterium | reverse complement strand
TGCGCAGGGTTCGTCATTGTCGTCAGTACGTTGAGTTAACCTCGCTACCAGGCTGTTGGCATCGTGTTTAAAGGAAATAACCTTAAATTCAGGGCTTTGAGCAAATGAGGTTACGTCAGTCATTAATAATATTACCAACAGAGCAAATAAAAAAGCTGAAACCCGGTTATTTCTTTTCATTTGATTGATTTAAACTCGTTAATAAACGATGCAAATATAAAAAAATACTACATTTACATAAAGGTGTACGACAAATTGCACTTTTTTACCCCTAAGACCCCAAAGGGAATTTTCAAATTTTTCTAATTTGTACTATAGCAGTATTAAATGTGACAAAAAATTATTATTTGTTAAGAAAATCTGTTTTTAAACAATTCCGGCTTCTTAAACCATGACTTCGACAAATGGGATTTGGGTTAAACAGAAATAAGTTTCAAAATTGTCTCTTTTTATGGCTTCCTTCAGGGATTGGGGTATACTGGTTCTTGACAGGTCTGTAAAAGCAAACCTTCTTAAAACCAGTTATACTCGAAAAAATCAAGCTTGCTTTTTTGCAAACCTGATTTCTTTCGATATAAAACGAAAAAAGATACAATTTTGAACTTTGTGAAACTTCCTATGAAAAATATTCCCTGTAATCATTCGGAGTATTAATATTTACTAAAATCTTATCCGTCTCTACCCCCACTGTTCTTCCATCATACCTTTTTAAAAAATCGCGGAAGTTTATTCCGGAATCGTCTTCTCTCAATATAGCTTCAACAACTTTTCCTGATAATAAAACCGGATGTCCTCCCCTGTCTTTATAAACAGGAACACAATAATCATGTTTACCTGCATACTTAAATAATAACTTCAATGCATCTTCATCAACAAACGGATTATCAATATTATGTATAAATACATTATTGCTATTAGCCAAACTATTCAAACCGGTTTTCAGAGAAAAAAACCGCTCATATTCAGGATGGCTATTAATAACAATTTTTGCAATTCCAGGAAGCCGGAGATTTAGCTTGTCAAATAGCTTTTTCCCATCTCCATTCATTACAACAACAATTTCCTTGCATCCGAATGCCAGATATTGACCTACAATCTCTTCAAGGAAGATTTTTTCATCATTGAATCTTAAAGCAAACTTTGGCTCTCCCATCCTGCCCGACCTGCCTGCTGCAAGAATTACTACTGAATACTCCATTTTCATCGTACAATATTGATATTTGCAAAGCTAAACCAATTAAATGAAACTCAACATTATTAATAAACTAACAATAGTGGTTAATAAGTTCATCTGTAATTTTTTAAAATATTGAGGTTTTTTATTTATTTTTGCAATTAACAAATACCATCAAATATGAACAAATTTCTATCACTTGCTTTTGGGGTATTACTGCTTTTCAGTTGCACTTCATCTCAAAAACTCCAGCATTTTTCAAACAGCAATTTAATTTTTGGTTCAGGTGGCGGCATTACCGGCGCAACAAATACATACATTTTACATTACGATGGTGCTATCGAAAAAACCAACAGTCTGACTAATGAAACTACTCAGATCACTCAAATTTCAGGTAAGAAATCGAAATCATTTTTCAGTCAGTTTCTAAATGACGGACTGGATACGCTGACTTTTTCTGTACCCGGAAACATGTCATACTTTATTGGGTTTGAGAATGATTCGGTAACGCATAAGGTTATATGGGACGGAAATACAAACCCACCGGCAGAAGCAAAAGCTTATTACGAAAGTCTGATTCAATTAATTAATAATCAATAAAAAACAGTATTATGAAAAACATTTTTCTATCCCTGTTAATCGGCCTTATTGTTCTGGCGGGTATGTCGTTACATGCTCAAAAACAAAATCCTTTTAATGAAAAAATAAAAACAGCTACATCAAAGTCTTCAATCGGGCTTAATGAGCTGACACCTCTACCGGCAAAAACCAATCCCACCTTACCCCTCACTACGGCAACATACCTCTCCATTCCGTTTCTGCCAATGACCGCTGAAAATAATCAGGTTTATCAAAATCTAAAATTCAATAATAAGGGTCAGTTAATTTTCCTGGAGGGTAATAAAAAAACTGATATACCCTTTACTCCTGACACTAAGTCAAGCATCGAGGAAGCAGCATTGCAATATCTTGAGAACATCAAAGAGATGATTGGAATTCAGGAACCTGCCACAGAATTTAAAACTTTAAATATTCACAATGATGATTATGGATTAACACATATCAAATTACAACAATATTATAACAATATAAAAGTCTACAGAGGTCAGGTATTTGTTCACGGAAAAGATGGCCTGATGGTAAAATTCAATGGAGAATATTTTCCAACTCCTGACATCGAAGACCTGACCCCGGCGATTAGTCCAGAACAGGCTTTTGAAATAGCAAAAAGCAATATTACAACACCTTTTATTGAACCTTCTGCTTTTGAACAGTCTTTAATTGCTTTTAATGAAGTTGTTTCTGAATTAGTTCTTTATCACCCGGAGTTTGAATCTAATTATATCAGGCTTACATGGCATTTAACCATTCGCCCTAATCACCTCAGACGGTTTGAGTATTTTATTGATGCTAAAACAGGTGAAATATTGAATTATTACAATAACACTTGTAGTGACGGACCAGCTACTGCACAGGCTAATGACCTGAATGGAGAAAGCCAGACTATTCACACATATCAGATTGGCGGGAATTATTTTCTAATTGATGCATCGCGTCCTATGTATGATGGGGGGCAGTCACAACTACCCGATAATCCGGTAGGTGCAATTTGGACTATTAATGCCAACAACACATCCACTGGAAACAATATGAATCTCACTCATTATAATTCGACGAGCAATAGCTGGAATAGTTCTCCCGAAGCTGTTTCCGCCCATTTCAATGCTGGTGAGACATATGAATATTATCTTGGGACACACAATAGAAATTCTATTAATGGCCAGGGAGGCACTATCATTTCTATCTGTAATATAGCCAATGAAGACGGCTCAAGTATGGAAAATGCATTCTGGAACGGACAGGCAATGTTCTATGGTAATGGTGGGAACATATTTAGTCCGCTGGCAGGAGCTTTGGATGTAGGAGCCCACGAAATGGGACATGGTGTAATTCAAAATACTTGTAACCTGGAATATCAGGACGAATCGGGAGCATTGAATGAATCAATGGCTGACATTTCAGGCACTATGGTTGACCGTGATGATTGGTTTCTCGGTGAAGATATTATAATTAATACAAATTATTATCCCACAGGGCATCTGAGGGATATGTCGAATCCTCATAATGGAGGCTCATCCTTAAACGATCCTTGCTACCAACCGGCGCATGTAAGCGAAAAATATACAGGACAGCAAGATAATGGTGGCGTACATATTAACAGTGGCATTATGAATTTTGCCTATTATAAATTTGCAAATGAAATGGGAAAAGATAATGCAGAAAAAATCTGGTATAAATCAATGACTGATTATCTTGTGAAGTCCTCTCAGTTTGTTGATGCACGTGTTGCCTTTGTAAATGCTTCAACAGATATCTTCGGAGCATCATCGGCAGAAACAAATGCCGTAAAAAATGCTTTCTCGGAAGTGGGAATAGGTGAAGGTGGCGGTGGAACTCCCGGACAGGGTGAGCTGGAGTTAAATCCAGGACAAGATTATATTCTTTCAGTTGACGTTAACAGTTCAGACCCTAACACTTTGTATATTTCAGATACTGAAGCAACTGATTTTACTGCAATCTCTACAACAGCCCTGCAACAAAAGCCCAGCATTGTTGATAATGGTTCTATTGCTGTTTTTGTTACTCCCCAAAAGAAAATCAAATACATTGATCTTGCTACATTCGAGGAGGATTTTCTGGCTGATGATGCAAATTACGACAATATTGCTGTTAGCAAAGATGGAAACAGAGTGGCCGTTGTTTCGACATGGGTCGATTCTGCTATTTGGGTTTATGATTTTGGTGTGCAACAATGGGCCAAGTATCATCTATACAATCCCACTTTTACTCCGGGAGTGATAACTGAAAATGTGCTTTATGCCGATGCTATTGAAT
>JAOZOC010000377.1 GCA_029933495.1 Bacteroidales bacterium | reverse complement strand
TTACTGCAATTATTGCTGCTATGCTATTGTCTGATAAATCAATAATATAAACATCGGACGACATAGAACAAGGAACTACTGCATACTCATCGCTTAATGCAAGGGTAATCGGATAACTACCTACTTCAATATTATCTAATAATGCTCCATCTGCAGCATTTAAAACCGTAATATTATTTGAATAACTATTTGCAATAAAAATTTTGCTTCCATCGGGGGAATAAAATATATCCCCGGGATAATCTCCTTCAGGATTATTACCAATTTGATAACTCGTCATCTCTTTATTTGAGTTTAAGTTCAAATAATGATGCAACATTTTCCCGTCTTCACATTCCACAGTTTCTATTTGTGGAAATTGGTCTGTATTTAGGTTTTCTTGTGCATTTATTGCTAGTACAATAAGCAAGGTGATAATAAATAATGATGTTTTTTTCATTGTTTCTTAAGTTTGCAACTATCAGGCATTCTAAAAGCATCGGACAGTTATGTTATTAGTAAATTATTATTTTCAAAATAAACTTTGTTTGTGATTACATCGATACAATACTATGATAAAAAACAGTTCATTGAAAGATAAATGTTTCTTAAATAAAGAAATTAAGAAATGTTTGAAGGGTATTTTAAAATTACAAAAATCCGAAAAGGCTGTAATCAACTAGATAAGAAGAAAGTAAATGGATTGGGCGAATTAAATCTATTTAGTTTAATATAATACTATTTGTTCATATTCTTAATATAATACGAAGGGGTCACACCTGTATTTTTTTTGAAAGAGCTAATAAATGTTGAGATACTATTAAAGCCCACTTCCTCAGAAATTGCCGAGAGTGTATAATTTTTATACTTTCCTTGCATCAGCAAACGACAGGCATATTTAATCCGGTATTCATTTATGAAACTGTTAAATTGCTGGCCAAAAACACTGTTTATCGTTTGCGAAATATACTTTGGGTTTGTGTTGCAATATGCTGCGAACATACTAACTGATAAGTCGTTTTGGATAAAGACTTTATCTTCTTCCATTAATTTTAAGATGTGAGTTGCAATATTTTTTTCAGCAGTATTGCTTGTTTCTTTGAGGTCGTTGATTTTCCTGATATTCTTCCCTAATTTTTCTTCTGCATGTAAAACCTCTTTATCTTTTTTTACCAAACGTTTCAATACATGATTTTTTGATATTAACAGATATGATAATACTACAGAAAACACAATGATTATTATCAGGATAATTATCAACAGTATAAACTTCTGTCTTTGCCCTTCAATTGTTTTTTGTCTTAGTTCGTTTTCACTTTTCAATAAATGGATTTGTTTATCTTTTTTTTCGACCTCATAAGAAATTGTAATGTTGTTTATTGACTTCTCTTTTTCGATATCAAAAATACTGTCTTTTACCAATAAATATTTTTTATGATAATCAAGTGAATTTTTATAGTCCTGTTGGGTTTCAAAAAAACCAGCCAAATCATGATATACTTCTTTCTGAAATGACAAATATTGATATTTTTCTGCAAGTTCAGCGCTTTCAAGGTAATAGGTTAAAGCTTGTTCAGGATTACTCTCTTTTTGCAAATTTGCAAGTCCCAATAAGCATATGGCCATACTTCTTTCATCGTTTAATGCTAAGTAGATGTTTTTTGCTTTTTGGAAATATTCTTCTGATTTAGTATAATCATTTATGGAATAATAAGAGTCTGCCAAATTATTATAAATATTAGCAAGAGCCAATTTGTCACTTGGCCGAATAAGCATTTCAGCGGCTCTATTATACATCTCAATTGCTTCTTCATATTTTTTTTCCCGATGTTTGATCAAGCCTATATTTCCAATTACAAAAGCATAATCTTTACCCAATACAGTATCTCCAGCAAGTATAAGTGAATTGTTGTAATATTTTAAGGCTATATCATTTTTGTTCAGTTGATAATAAATGCTTCCTAAAAAATTATTGCAGTTGGCAATTTGCTGAGTGTTGCCTTCTTTTTCATAATATTTTAATGCAAAATGAATATACTTTAAGGCTTCCTCATAATTCTCTATTTTATGATATACATATGCAATTGAATGATTAACAATGGCTTCCGTTTTCTCTTCAGCACCTTCTTTTGCCTTTTTTAATATTACAAAAGCATCAATATAATTATTCTGTACAATATATAAATATGCTTTTCTTATTTGATAATGGGCTGTTTTTGCTTTATTGCCAAGGTTTTCATATAAACCAATTGACTTATTGTAATAATTATCAGAAATATCATAGTCTCCGGTAATACTGTAACAATTGCCCATCAATCCATAAGCTCTTGCGATCCCATTCTTATAGTTTATAAGCTCAGCATTTGTTAAAGATATTTTCAAATATTTAATAGCGGAATCGGGATTTCTTTCAATATATTGATTAGCAATAGAGTTTAATATTATTATTCGGGTTGTATCTATTGCTGTTGATAGCTCATCTTGTAAACTATCAATTATTGTCATATTTTGGGAAGACAAATTTTGAAAAACACAAAACAGAGAAAGGATCAACCAAATATTTTTCATTTTGATACAAAATACTATTAACAGTGCTACAAAAATAATAAAATATATAAATCCAACGGGTAAGCAAGTATAATAATGGTTTGTATCTATTCACGATAGAAACTAGCAAGGGTTTAGTTGCAAAGAGTATTTTTATTTATTAGTCAGTAAGTTAAGGATCAACTCGTTCATTTTTTCAATAAAAAATAAAAGAACTCCCAAAAATAATTATTTATAATTTAGACATATTGGCATACTTTTACTATTTCTGCTTCAGCTAAGGTGCAGATTATAATGAATAACCTGATTGGCAGAATTTTTGAGGGGACAAGAGAATTAATTCAGAAAAATAATAATAGAAAAAATAAAAAGTAATCAAACTATGGATGAACAAAATACCGACAAAACCCAATGCCTGATAATAGGCTCTGGCCCGGCAGGATATACTGCCGCTATATATGCTGCACGTGCTGATTTAAAACCTGTCTTATACCAGGGTCTTCAACCAGGCGGACAGTTAACAGAAACAACGGAGGTTGATAATTTCCCGGGATATCCCGAAGGAACAAACGGCCCACAGATGATGGAAGATTTCAAGCTTCAGGCCGAGCGTTTTGAAGCTGATGTAAGATGGGGAATAATCACAGAAATTGATCTGTCGAAAAGGCCCTTCACTGCTAAAGCAGATGATGGTAAAACAATTGTTGCCGACACAGTGATTATTGCTACAGGAGCTTCTGCCAGATGGCTAGGAATGCCATCAGAAGCTGAATATAATGGCTATGGCGTTTCTGCTTGTGCCACATGCGATGGGTATTTCTACAAAGGGAAAGATGTAGTAGTTGTTGGTGGTGGCGATACTGCTGCCGAAGAAGCCACTTACCTTGCTAAACTATGCCGAAAAGTTTATCTCATTCATCGCAGGGATGAATTGAGGGCTTCCAAGGCTATGCAAAACAGGGTTTTTAACACTCCAAATATAGAGATGGTATGGGATAGCGTTCCGAAGGAAATTCTTGGAGAAACTGAAGGTTTTGCTAAAAAAGTTACTGCTGTTGATGTAGAAAATGTTAAAACCGGTGAAATAAGGAAAATTGACATTGATGGCTTTTTTGTTGCCATTGGACACAAACCAAATTCCGACCTTTTCAAGGGCCAGCTCGAAATGAATGATGTTGGGTACCTTAATACAAAGCCGGATTCTACCGCTACCAATGTTGATGGTGTTTTTGCAGCCGGCGACATTCAGGATTCAGTTTTCAGGCAGGCAATAACTGCTGCCGGCACAGGAGCTATGGCAGCTATTGAAGCTGAAAGATTCCTAGCTGCTCAGGAATAATTGGAACAATATAATAATCGAAGAAGGTCTTGAAGGTAGCTTTTTATTTTCAATACCTTTTTTTGCTCTTTGCTGGGAAACGCCCACCAATACACTATCCCATTATTCCATCTTACCAATGACAACTATTGCATAAACAGTTGTTTTTTAGCAAACTCCAAAACACAAATGATAAATAACAAATAAATCTCAATTCAAAAAAAACAATGAA
>JAOZOC010000819.1 GCA_029933495.1 Bacteroidales bacterium | reverse complement strand
TTAATAGTTATTCCTGTCCATATCTCTTTTTGAGTCTTTGGTTTTTAACGACTCTCTTTTGTCATAAAGCTTTTTACCTTTGGCGACAGCAATTTCCAGTTTTGCAAGGCCATTATCATTGATGAAAAGGAGAGTTGGAATAATTGTAAAACCTTTTTCTTTGGTTTTTGTTGCAAGCTTTTTTAATTCGCGTTTGGTCAGAAGCAGTTTCCTGTCGCGTTTTGGTTCGTGGTTGTAGTGCGTACCGAATTTATATTCGGCTATGTGCAGGTTAATGACAAACAATTCATTTTTTTTAAAAGTACAGTAGCCCTCCGCAAGACTGACTTTGCCCGTGCGGATAGACTTTATTTCCGTTCCGGTCAGTTGGATTCCTGCGACATATTTTTCCAGTAAAAAATATTCGTGATAGGCTTTCCTGTTCTTTATCCTTATATTGTTCTCCATTGTTTGCCTGAATAATAGGGCGGCAAAGGTATAAAAAAGAGAAACAGGGGAGTATAGAATTCTTACATTAAGTGTACCGCAGGTTCAGGTTGCAAAGCAAGAAATGCTTATCCGGTTTCTTTGATATTTAATATATTTGCCACTTAAATATCAATATTATGAGAGTTGTCATTCAAAGGGTATCAAATGCTTCCGTAACAATAGACGGAACGGTAAAAAGCAAGATTGGTAAAGGTTTACTGATTCTTCTCGGTATTGAAAATGCAGATACACAAGAGGATATTGACTGGCTTGCAGGTAAGATTTCGAGATTGAGGATATTTGATGATGAAAGTGGAGTTATGAATCTTTCTGTTATGGATATTGATGGGGAGGTAATTGTGGTCAGTCAGTTTACTCTTCATGCCAACACAAGGAAAGGTAACCGTCCCTCATACATCAAAGCAGCCAGACCCGATTTTGCTATTCCAATGTATGAGAAATTTGTAGAGAAACTTGAACAGGAGGCGGGAAAGACTGTTCAAACAGGGGAGTTCGGAGCTATGATGGATGTAGAACTGGTGAACAATGGGCCGGTAACAATTATCATTGATACAAA
>JAOZOC010000376.1 GCA_029933495.1 Bacteroidales bacterium | reverse complement strand
TCTGGGGTTATTTAACAGAACTCAGAAAAGAATTGGTAGAAAGCCAAAAAATCAGGACTCAGTTCATCTCCCAAAAAACCTCAATATGGAAAATGTCATTTTCCATAGCGGTTTTTTGCCTTTGTTACAAATTTAAAGCAGATTATTTTCCGAAATCCATTCTCAATTACGTATCTAAAAATAAACATTGATGAATTATGATAATGAAGAAATCAAGTGAATATATTTTATTCGACCGTTATGTGGCATTAGTAAAAAAACAGTTAATGAATTATAAAGTTTTTTGTGTTTCCAATTGTTAAATAATTAAGAAAGGAGTTATAAAATGTCATTTTTTAAGAGATTGTTTTTAGTTAAAACAAAAACCGTTAAAAGCAAATTTGCTGTAGCTTCACTCGAAGAAGTTATTTCTTTTAAACTTAAGCACGAGAATATAGCAATAAATTGGAATGATAAGCATGATTTACACGCATTAATGGAAAAATTTACTTCAGCACAATTGAAGTGGCAACAAAGTAAAGACTCAATCCCATTTAAAAATCTTCTAAGACAAATGCCTCCAATTGAAAAATATTCAAGTTTCATTATCTCTTACATCTGGAGAGCAAATGCTCAAGCAGCTTTAGGAAACTATGATGCAGCATATAAAACGTTAGAATTAGGATTAGTAAAAAGCCCAAGAACTGATGGAATACTACAAACTTTTGGGGATTTAAAATTTGACCAAAATTGCGTAGAATCTTTTGGGTGGTGGATGCAATCTTGTATGGTTGGTGGTGAAAGTTTTTTTCCATATTTATATTTAAGTAATCTTGCGTATGAGCTTGATATGCCAGATTTAAACAAGCAATTATTAGCAGCAGCCGATTTATTAAGTTACAGTCAGCCTCGTATGGATTATGAACTAATTGAAAAGCACAAACTACTAATTAATAATAATTTAGATGTTTTAAAATCAGCCTGCTCAAAATTTGAGAATTCAATAACAGGCTATCTACCTTCCCCTACATTTCTGCCAGATAATGAAGTTGACAGAAGTGTATTTGTAAATCTTCATGATAAATCATTTTATAAAGCTAGAAATAAAATTATTGAAAAACGGTCAAATATTGCCAATGACACAACAAATAAAACAAAACAAAACTCAAGGACGAAGAAAGTAAATCTTGTATTTGAAGAAATTAGAATTGGTAATCAAATATGGATGGCAAAAAACTTTGATTTAGAAATAGAAGATGGTTGTTATAATTATGAAAACAATCCGGAAAATGGTAGTAAATATGGTAAACTATATACTTGGGATGCGGCTATTAACTCAACTCCAAAGGGATGGCACTTACCCTCCATTAAAGAATGGGAAGAGCTAATTGAGTTTCTTGGTGGTTTCAATTCTGATACCTTTAAAAAATTAGCAAATAATGGAAGTACTGGATTTGATATTTTATTTGGTGGTGGAGGTGCTGTTGACCCTGACGAAGTATATTTTTCAGATATCGAAAATGTTGGTGGTTATTGGTCCAGTACTGAATATGTTTCCTTCCCAGAACTAACAGTAGGGAAAGCTGTATTTGACAGAAGCGACAAAAGAATAGAAACCGGAAAAATATACGGAAAAAGTGCATTAGGTTCCATCCGGTATATAAAGGATTAATAATAAATATTTTAGTCTACAATTTTTATTATCAATATGCATATAGTATTAAAGAATAACGCCGCATAACAGCAAGTATAATCAAGCGGGCAAAAATTAGTAAAATGAAAACAGAAACTATTAAATAAAATTAGTTGTTGGCTGAAAAGTGAGTGTTTCAAAATGCCCGCCTGCTCATACTTGCCAACCGATAGCAACAAGCGGAAGAAATGTAAATCCTCAAATATTATTACTATGACAAAAAAAAATGATTACAGATTATTAATCGAAACTGAATGGAAAGATATTCATCATTCAAGAATTCAAGAGTGGTCAGCTCTTGGAATTATTGCAGCAATTCATTTGGGATTAATCCAATTATTAAAATTTATTGCTGATTTTCAAACCTCAAGTTTATTAAACATAATCTTAACACTTATCTTCTGCATTATAGCAATATTATTTGCAGTAATAGGGGTATTAATGGTATGCAGGCACAGAAGGTTAATGTGGATTAAACTTAATTGGATTTATGAAGCAGAAGAAAAGCTTGAGTTAGTAAAAACTGAAGAAAATCAAAATGGAATCATTCCAAATGATTATAGAATGAAGAAATACTCAAATAAGTATTATAGCATGTTAAAAAATGAAATTAACAAACAATCACAAATTTCAAATGATGATAACAAAATCATTTGGAACAAACTCATGTGGCCAAGAAGATTGTCAACAAGCTGGTTAATGGTAATGATTTATCTTTTACTTGGAATCATTGACTTCGGATTTTTGTTTTTTTCTTTTACCACACTTTTGTTTTAGCACCCTAAACAACTGGACCTAATTAGTGTAAATAAAAACACTAATTTTGACTAGAATACACATAATGAATAATACACTATATCTAATGTTCAACATTTTAAATGGAGGTAACAATGAAATGTCCCTATTGTCAAAAAGAACTTGGAAATAAACCACAATTTTCTGGTATTGGTATAGCTAGTACAGCCCTTTTTAAATTGTGATAACGGCCATGAAAGAGTTGCTTATTCTGCACTTACTCATGATTGGTTATTTCGGTCTATGCAAGCCACAAAAAACTATCAGCTAAAATTATAAAATACCGAAGGGAATCAGGTTTGCCTGCCTTTGTCGGCAGACAGGTGAAAAATTAAGCCTAATTCTTTTGAGCTCCGACTTTGTCTAGAGTCCTTATTAGTCTGGATATTAACTACTTCTAAACAGCTTTGACCGGCAAACCTGTATCAACCCGCCTCCATATTCTCAGCTCCGGGAAGCATTCCAACAAGCTTTTGGGGGTCGTGGATTAGAACGGGGATGTGCTGCGGACAAATCCACATGCTTCTTCCTTGGTAATCAAGTTGAACCAAAGGAATTTCGTTTTCTGTTTTTTCACAAAAAAGGCAGTATTTGTCGTTTGTCGAACTCATTTTTCTTATTTTTTTTGTTATTAATATCTCTTTAAAATAGATTTTATCTGTTGCATACCGAAGGAGATCAGGTGCATATGAATTATTTTAAAATAATATAAACCTGATTCCTTCGAGTATTGACTACTTCTAAACAGCCTTGCTTCTCCTGCCCGTTGCAGGCGGGCAAACCTGTTAAGAATTAGTATAAAAAACCAAAACAAAGAATAATTGATATTGTTCAGCTTTTATTGAAAAAATTTTAAAACCACAATCCCGAGCGCTTTGATGTTTTTCTTCTTCTGCGCGTTGTTGTTTTAATACCAAGCATTCCGAGTATTCCGCGGGTCAGCTCTCGTGTGATTGTTTTGCCCACCTGACTGTTCAGTATTTCATCAAAAGTGCTTTTCTCTTTCTTTGTCGTACGTTTTTTAATTACTTTTTCATTTTGTTTCATCAGTTCACGCTGGTTTTGCTCTTCGTGGGCAGATTTTATCTTTCTCGTCAGAATCTCATACGCACTTTCACGGTCTATTTCTTCATTATATTCCTGAATGATTTCCGACTTTCGGATTATTGTATCAATTTCATCACCGGTCAGAACATCCATTCTTGACTGTGGAGCGCGTAACATGGTGTGAACCAAAGGAGTCGGGATACCTTTTTCGTTCAGGGCAGTAATCATTGCCTCACCGATTCCGAGTTTTGTAAAGATGTTTTTGGTGTCGTAAAACTCTGTTATAGGATAATTTTCGGCTGCCAGTTTTATTGCTTTTCTGTCTTTAGCCGTGAAAGCCCGGAGTGCATGCTGGATTTTCAGCCCCAACTGTCCGAGGACATCTTCCGGAATATCCGCCGGATTTTGCGTCACAAAATATACGCCGACACCTTTCGAGCGAATGAGTTTTACGATTGTTTCAATCTGGTCGAGCAATGCTTTGGATGACTCTTTGAAAATCAGGTGAGCTTCGTCAATAAAGATGACAAGCTCCGGCTGGTCGGAGTCACCCTTTTCAGGGAATGTGGTGTATATTTCGGCCAGCATCTGC
>JAOZOC010000375.1 GCA_029933495.1 Bacteroidales bacterium | reverse complement strand
ATGATGCTATTGATTCTTTTGAAACAGTGGTTAATGACAATGACAACCTGTATGTAGAGCAAGCTGACTGGTATCTTGGGTTAATTTATTTGATGAATAATCAAAAGGAAAATGCTATTGAGAAATTTAACAACATTGCAGTAAGTGACAGCTTTTATGCTGACCAGGCAAAAGAAATTGTTAAATATATAAGGTAAGACATATTTTTACATCTTTAATAAAAAAGCCTCCAAAATGGAGGCTTTTTTATTGTTTTGATCTTTGAGACATCAGGCAACAAACAAGCAAAGTCCAGTACCGACAAAATTCTGCAATCTCTTTAAACAGGGTTACAAACAGATAAGATATTATTACTACCCCAACTTTTAAACCTGAGTCCTGTTCTTTCGCTTTTTTAGTCTAATGGACAGGAAGATAACAAGCAAAAGCAGGGCTATTCCACCTGTAATCCATCCGTAAAAATAATTATCCTCAATAGGTGAGTTATCTCCAATCTGGACATATGCAGCCCAAAAATATGGATGAGAATGTAGTTTATCAGCTGATTTCAAATAGAATAATTTTGCTTTCCCTAAAGCTTCATCTTTTCTTAAACCAATTTTTAAATTCTTATAGAATAAGGTCATTATTTTTGAAGTAGAAATATCTTCAATTTCCCAAAGCGTCATAACTATTCCTGGAACACCAGCATAAATAAACCCACGTGCAAGACTCATAATCCCCTCTCCCTGGCTTAGCTTCCCAAAACCTGTTTTACAAGCACTCAGAACTGCCATCTGAGCATTTAGCTTCAGATTATAAATTTCATAAGTGTTCAATAAACCATCATCAATAGTATCACGGCCAAATGAAAATACCAGTTTTGACTCCAACGGATGTTCATCATCAATGATTGTATGCATAGCTAAATGCAATATTTTATATTCCGGTGCAGCAATTTTAAAATTATACTCAGTAGCATTATTACCTAACAGTTTATCTCCTTCAAAGACCTGGGTTACTTCATTAACCTCATCACCCGTGTATTCAAGTGATTTCAAATTACTGGTTAACTCCTTAATATTATCAGACACATTTTCTATTTTCTCATCAATACTATCATATTCAGGAGCTATTGCCAAAATCTTATCATTTGATTGGCTCTCCCTTTTCTCCTGAAACAAAAGAGTGGCAGAGTAGCTATATGAAATCCAGTACTTATTTAAAAGATACTTAAGTTCTCCATAATCACTTAAACCCTCTTTCGGTTTCTCACTCAACAGAATCTCAAATGGCATATATCCAAGGTAATCGTCAGGAACAATAATAAGACTGTTTATTTCATCGGGAATTTTTATTCCATTAAGAAGAACTTTAAATATATCATTTGACAAAATCCCAAATCTTGCCAGACGTTCTTTCAATCTATCAGACGGGGGAGCCTTGTCAATCATCTTTATTATCTCAGCTACACTATCAGCAAAATTGATGGGGAGCTGTTCAATTGAATACTGGACAGCTTTTTTTGAAATACAAAAGCACACTAATACTGAATCCGCAATTTTGAACTCTATCAAAGACTCATCAGAACGAAGTAAAGATTGGATTCTATCAATTGAGGTTACTGAGTTGTTATATTTTAATAAATAATACTCCGGATAATTGTATTCAATATAAGATATAAGACTATCATATTCCCTGCTTTTTTCAAAAAACACTTTATTTAGAAAAGATAATTTATTGTCATCAACTGTCACCTTTTGGCTTTCCTCATTGATTTTATCTTTATAACTTACCAGTTCATTCTTTAACACAATCTCCTGATTTCTAATATCATCAGGAATATCCCCAATATTAAGTGCCACATTTTCTTTCACAGATGATAATAATGTGGAGGCTTTCCCTTTTTCAGAAAACGTAAATGCATCATTCAAATATTCATTTTCTCCGGTAAGCTTATACATTTCCAAAGAAGCAATAACAGATACGGAATAAACCTGCACAACTCCTGCCATAACATTCAGTTTACTTTCTTCACCTTTAAATGAAGCTCTCATTCTTTCATTCAGGTTAACAGCAAGGCGGGCGGTATTCAATGAGGCTTCCAGGTCCTTCTTATTCTGTGTCACATCTTTATAATAGGCATAAAATAAATCGGATTTTTGTGCGAGAGCAGTAATAATATTTGCGTTCACATCAATCTCAACAATTGAGGGATTATAATAGATTGATTTATTATTAAAATCCTTTACCAGAGAAATTATGGCATCTTGAAAATAGCCCAAAGCCTTTTCATATTGCTTCAGATAGGTATAATGAGTTCCCAAATATGTTAAAACATTTGAAACATCCATATGTTTTTCTCCTAATTCCCTCCTGTATATTTCATATGCTTTTTTTAACAACCTTTCAGCTTTTACATAGTCTCCCTGCTCATCACAAAATATCCCATAATCCAAATATGAATCTGCAGTCAGTAAGTTATCTTTACCAAAATATTTTTCCGAATCCCTTATTGATTTGTTATAATTCTCCTCAGCAAGAGACAATTCCTTATTTTTTTTATAACAGTTTGCAAGATTTCTGTTCGAACGGACAACTATTTCCGGATCGGATGTTCCATCTAAACTTTTCTTATAATACTCAATTGCATCAGAAAACTGACTAAGTCTTTCATAGATTACTCCAATATTTACATAAAGTTCCTTTAGTATAGGACTATCGGGAGGAAGATTTGCAGAATATAAATCTAATGCCCGTTGCTCATAAACCAACCCATTTTCATAATCTTGCAATAAAATATAGATAGAGCCAATATTAAAATACAATGGGGCTAAAACAGGATAATCAGAGCCAAATTTATTAAGGAAAATACGCTCAGCCCTCTCCAGAAAATTCAGAGCTTTATACTGATCGCCAATCATCCCAAGAAAACGACCATAATTCAGATATACATTACCAAGCTTTGGATCATCCTCAGGCAATAGTCTTTCTTTTATAGTTATTGACTTTTCAAAGTAATTTTCAGCGTCATCATATTTGCCCATAGCTGCCTGCACTATAGCAATATTTTGATACAACGATGCTAAATGGCTATTAGAAACAAATTCTCTTGAATTTTCAATTTCCAATGCTCTTTGATAAAATTTCAATGCTTTTTGATAATTATTATTACGAAGATAAATATTCCCCAATGACTTATCAAGCAACGTTGTCAAACTATCATATTTAATAATTTTACTTTTATCAAGAGACTTTGAAAAACAGAAGCCTGCCTTATCTGTCTCACCTTTATTGTTTAGCACTAATCCTTTCAGGTAGAATGTCTCAACAAAAATCTCATCGTTATCGACCTTCCCTGAATTCACCCACTCTTCCGCAACTTTAATATTTAACAATGCAGAATCATATAGCCCTTCTGTACGCAAATAATCGCCAATTTGTAATTGGCAACGTATATAATTATCCCAATCCCAGGACTCAAGATATAAATTCGATGCATTTCGGAAGAGCACGACAGCTGAATCAAACAGAGCACTGTCTGATAATAACTTAGCCTGCGAAAATAACTTGTCTGCAGTTATAACAGAATCATTGCTATCCTGCCCTTGTACAAGCATTTCTTTACCGGAAAGAATAGATGCTGTAAAAAGAATCAGGACAAACAGTTTATAGTAATATAGATACTTCTTCTTCACAATATATTAGAACTTCTTCTTCTAAACAATTAAGTACATTTGTTTATACTAAAACCCAGAGAATAAGTTCCAAAAAAAAGGGGAGTACATAACCTTTGTACTCCCTGTATTTTTGAATTAAAAAACTTCTGCATAAAAAATAAATGCATTATTAAAACGCTATCAATAAATTTGACAGAAAATTAATAATGCATTTAGAACTTCATCAGTCTGGTACCCAAACACCAAAAACATCACCTGTTTTCGATCCTTGCAACCAGCCGTCTCCGGCTATGCCAGAGTTGTCATTTTGGATGGTCGTTTGATTACCATTATTGTCGGCCTGAACAAATGCAGCAGGTGCGAATAACAATGCTAATCCAATTACCACTCCAGCAAAAATACTTCTCCTCTTCATAATTCTAATTTTAAGATTAACATTGCAAATAT
>JAOZOC010000374.1 GCA_029933495.1 Bacteroidales bacterium | reverse complement strand
GCCGGATTCTAAATCACAGTTTTTATTCCGTCCTTTCCTGACTATTTTTATCGGCATAATTCAAAAACATAATGTTATGAAAACAAAATTTACTTATCCGTTCACAATTTTTATCGTTTTATCAATTTACATCTTTTACAATAATTCTTATGCAAATAATGTAAGCATAAAAACAATAAAAAATGTTGCCATTAACCTATTTACCGAGAGGTCTGGCAATCCGGTTAATAATGTTATTATTAGCAATATTATCGAAAAAAAGGAAAAAGGAGAGATTGTTTATTATTTAATACAATATTCAGGAAAAGGTTGGGCAATAATAGCTGCCGACGATGCCGTTTATCCTGTTCTGGCTTTTTCGACAACAGGCAATTTAGACACTTTAAATGTTCCGGATGGCACAAGATGGCTGCTAAACAAATATACAAAGCAAATATTATCCATCAAAAAAGATGAAATCCCTGCCTCAAATAATACGATTTCAAAATGGGCCTATTATAAGAAAAGCCCTTTGGAATTCACAAAAGTAATCGTTGACGCTGCCGACTCGTTGCTAACCTCAGAATGGGGGCAAGGCGAATATTATAATGAACTTTGCCCTGTTGATGCAGGCGGGCCTGGCGGTCATGCACTTGTGGGATGTTGTGCTGTTGCAATAGCTCAAATTATCAACTATTGGCATAATCCCTGGAAGGGTTCCGGCAGTAATACTTATACCAGTGATTATGGTAATGAATATGCCGATTTTCAAAACACTTTATATAATTATGACAGTATGCCTGATATCCTGAACAGTAGCAATCTTAATATTGCCACTCTAATGTATCATTGTGCAGTTGGGGTTGAAATGAATTTTGGTCCTGATATGTCAGGGTCAACAGTCACAAACTCAAAAAATGCATTAAGAGACTATTTTTATTTTGATGATGGTCTTGATATTAAATTCAAATCTTCATATTATAGCCAGTGGGATGAAATATTACATAATGAAATCAACAACTTCCGTCCTGTTTTTTATAGAGGATATGATGCAGGGGCTGTTTCCGGCCATTGCTGGGTACTCGACGGATATAGCGGAGATCAATATCATATGAACTGGGGATGGTACGGAAATTGGAACGGGTATTATTATCTTACCGAATTAACTCCAAATGGTTATAATTTGGGAACTTCTGAAAAGATAATCTCCGGGATATATCCTGAAACCGATAATATTTCCGGCACCTTAACAGCAGCAGGCGGACCATATTATTTCAGGAAAGGAAAAAATGTTAAGGCCGGACAAACCCTTACAATTGAACCGGGCGCCGAAATTTATTTTGTCGGAAGATATGGTTTTAGGATTTATGGGCAATTGCTTGCAATGGGTACGGGATACGATTCAATAGTTTTCTCCGCTGAAACCCCGTTAATAGGTTGGCAAGGAATAAAGTTCTATGACTTGAACGATAATCCTGCCGACAGTTCAAAACTCTTCTATTGCCGCTTTGAGAATTCAAAAGGCACTTGGTTCCCTACCGACAGCATTTCTATAGGAGGGGGCATTTATTGCAGAAACTCCTCAAATATCCTGATTGCCAATACCTCTATTAAGAATTGTTTAGCCGATTATGGTGGAGGGATTGCTTGTCGCGACAACTCAGGGGTCAGAATAAGAAATTGCCTGATCTGGCAGGATTCTGCGACTTTATTGGGCGGTGGCATATTTTTGCTTAATTCAGACGCCATCTTATCCGGGAATAATATTTCCTATAATCACATTTCCGAAAGCATGAATTCATTTGGCGGTGGAATCTATTGCAATAATTCAAATGTCAGTTTTGAAAAAGATATAATTAGATATAATATCGCTCCCGCAGGAGGTGGAATATATTTCAACTCTTCCGATGTGATCTTGGATACTGTTACAATAAAAAACAATTTTAGTAATGGATTTGCAGGTGGGATATCAGCTACCAACGGTTCAGGAATTGTTATAAACAAATGCCAGATAATTGACAACACTGCGGATAATGAAGGAGGTGGAGGACTATATATATTTGACAATTCCACAATTGAAATAACCGGAACTCTCATGTATAACAATAGTGCATTATACGGATGTGCATTAACTTTAACAGGTAATTCCTCAGCCTCAATCAATAACTGTACACTTGCCGACAATAATTATAGCACCAAAAACTCTGTGGATGGGATCAGAGTCGGAGGCAGTTCAACTCTGAATGTATCAAACTCCATTTTATGGGATAATGGTGATACGGAAATCATTAAGGAGGAAGGCAGTTCTTTAAATGCATCATATTCAGTAATTAAAAATGGCAACTGGGCGGGAACCGGAGTTACTTCCGGTGATCCTCTATTCCATTCACCAACAACACCGGACTACAGCCTGACCTGGGAAGGATTCCCCATTCCCGATGAAAAACGTTCATCCGGTATTGACAGTGGTGACCCTTCATCTCCTGCTGACCCGGACGGAACAAGAGCTGATATGGGATGTATTCCGTATGAACAAACTTACACGACCGTCCCCGGCGGATCGGTAAGCGGAACCTTCACTTGTGCGAACAGTCCGTATTATGTATTCGGAGACATTGAAATTCCTGTTGGGGATGAATTGATTATTGAGCCCTGTGTAACGGTTCTGTTTCAGGGAGACTATAAATTTGAGGTCAGGGGCAGATTGCTTGCCGAAGGTAATTCCTCAGACCAGATAACAATTGCAGCAAGCGATACAATAGAATGCTGGCAGGGAATTGATTTTATTTGGTCAAGTACAAACGGCCAGGATTCTTCAAAACTTGCAAATTGCAGGATAACATTCGGTTATGCCGACAAGGGTGGCGCAGTATCATTTAATAATTCGCCGGATGTCTTGATAAAAAATTGTTTGTTGAATAAAAATCATGCTCTTGAAAAGGGAGGTGCAATTTATATCGACGGTTCCAATCCTACATTAATTAACAATATAATTTGCAATAATTCGGCACAAAATGGAGGAGCTGTCTTCCTTAATTACGGCACTCAGGCAATAACAGGCGGCATTATTGAAAATAATGAAGCAGTATATGGAGGTGCTTTTTACCTTAAAGGTGCCGACCCAACATTCTCGGGTGTAACAATAAGAAACAATAATGCTAAATTCGGTGGAGGAATTTATATGTATGGGGGAAGCACTCCGGTATTTGACCCGGTTAATCTTTGTAACCTGCACATGAACTATGCTTATGGTGCCGGACTTGATCTCTGCGGAATCGGATGGAACGGAGGGCCGGTTGCAGTTAACGTTGATACATTCAGCGTCATTAATCCCAACAGTCATTTTGCATATCCTTTTTCGGAATATACATTTAATGTTCAAAACGGAATTATTGAGCAAACAAACCAGGATTTATATGTCAGTATGACCGGATCTGATGAAAATACCGGAACAGACCCGCTCAACCCGTTAAAAACATTGTTTATGGCAATGATGAAAATAATGGCTGACGAAACCGATACAGCAGTCGTTTATCTTGCAACCGGAGGCTATTCGGAAGATTTAACAGGTGAATTAATGCCGGTTAACTGGCGGGGAAACGTCTCTTTAATCGGGACAGGAATGAAAACTACAGGCATTTACGGTGAAGAGAAGAATCAAATATTCTATTGCTACGACGACAACAACTTTTATATCAGGGATTTGAGTTTTCAGGATGGTTATGCCGAAGACGGCGGAGCAGTTTACTTTGATCACTATACAGATGCAAACATCAACCATGTGGAATTCCTCAATTGTTATGCAACCGGTAACGGAGGTGGTCTGTATTGCAACGACCATTCAAGCCCTTCTTTTGATACCGTTTATATTAAAAACAATACCGCAGAAGGAAGCGGCGGTGGTATTTACCTTAATTCATATTCAAATCCCGTTTTTCACAAGGTAAATCTGTATTCAAATGTTGCAAACTATGGTGGCGGCGGACTTTTGGCAAAATTGTATTGCGACTTTACAATGGATGACGTTTTGATCAATGCAAATTCGGCCTCATATGGTGGAGGTCTAGGAGTTGATTTTTATTCCGATCCGGTTATCACTAATACAAACATCATAAACAACAACGCTT
>JAOZOC010000373.1:2226-4107 GCA_029933495.1 Bacteroidales bacterium | reverse complement strand
ATGTTACAGAAAGGAACATCACCATAACAGCAGCAAAGCCTGCCGGACTTTTCTACGGTATTCAAACCATATTGCAACTATTGCCGGTTGAAATATACAGTCCTGAAAAAGTTGAGAATATTGCCTGGAATGTTCCTGTTGTGAAAATTTTTGACAAACCTGCCTTCAAATGGCGGGGAATGCACCTTGATGTTTCGAGGCACTTTTTCCAGAAAGAGTTTGTAAAGCGATACATTGACCTGATAGCAATGCATAAAATGAATATTTTTCACTGGCACCTGACAGATGATAACGGCTGGCGAATTGAGATAAAAAAATATCCCGAGCTAACCGATATTTGCGCCTGGCGTGTTCCACGTGACAAGTGGCGTGGTGTTGAACCTCCGAAACCGGGAGAAAAAACAACTTATGGAGGTTATTACACACAGGATGATATCAGAGAGATTGTGAAATATGCGGCAGAAAGGCAAATTGAAATCATTCCTGAAATTGAAATGCCGGGACACACCAGTGAAGTGTTTGCTGCATTCCCTAACCTTTCGTGTAGTGGTAAAAAAGCTGATGTCAGGCCCGGAAGCTACTGGCCCAACGAAGACATCTTTTGCGGGGGGAATGACTCGGTGTTTATTTTTATTGAGAACGTACTTGATGAGGTCGCCGAACTGTTTCCTTCAAAATATATTCATATCGGAGGAGATGAGGCCGATAAAACAAACTGGAAGAAATGCAAAAAATGTCAGAAAAGAATTAAAGATGAGAATCTGAAAGATGAAGACGAACTTCAGAGTTGGTTCATTAAAAGGATTGAGAAGTATATCACCTCAAAAGGCAAGAGGATGATAGGCTGGGACGAAATACTTGAAGGCGGACTTGCACCGGAAGCAACGGTTATGTCGTGGCGCGGTTTTAACGGAGGAATAGAGTCAGCCGAAATGGGACACGAGGTCATTATGTGCCCCACATCATACTGCTATTTCGATTATTACCAGGCCGACCCTGAATTTGAACCTCTTGCAATCGGCGGATTCCTGCCCCTGAAAAAGGTCTATTCATTCTATCCCATACCCGAAGAGCTTTCAAAAGACAAGGCCCATTTTATCCTCGGCGGACAGGGAAATATCTGGACGGAGTTTATCTCTACTCCCGAACATGCTGAATATATGTCCGTTCCACGAATGACTGCCCTTGCCGAGGTACTTTGGACGCCAAAAAGCGAACTTAACTGGGACGACTTCCGCAAAAGACTTGAAATCCAGTTTAAAAGATTTGACCTGATGGATGTGAATTATTCAAAAGGTTCATTCAGAATTGATATTCAACCGAGTAAACAGGCTGACGGAAGTTTCAGGGTAATTCTTGAGACCGAGCAGCTAAAACCTGTTCATTTCACCATTGACGGCACTGACCCTACACCGGATTCTCCGGTCTATAAAAATCCGCTAAAGATTGACTCGACAACAACCATAAAAGCTGCAATTTTTGTTGACGGCAAGCTTATGGAAAAAGTTTCGGAAAAGACAATCTCGATGCATAAAGCGGTCGGTAAGGATATACGTCTTAAGGAACCTCCGCACAGAAGATACAAGGCTAAGGGTGCTTTGTCTCTTGTTGACGGGCTGAAAGGTTCCGATAACTTCAGGGATGGCTACTGGCTTGGTTTTGAGGGAAAAGATATGGAGGCTGAAATTGACCTTGGAGAGACAATGACCGTAAACTCAGTATCGGAAACCTTTTTCCAGAGAAATGCTTCCTGGGTTTTCCTCCCTGTGAAAGTAACTTTTGAGTTGCTGGATAGCAATAAAAATAGTCTTGGAAAGGTGACTGTCAAGTCAAAAGCCGACCCGAAAAAAGATGGTGTAATACGCGAGAATTTCAAAGCTG
>JAOZOC010000373.1:0-2216 GCA_029933495.1 Bacteroidales bacterium | reverse complement strand
TTCAACAATGTTAAAGCAAGATATGTCAAGGTGCAAGCCTTCAGTATGAAAAAATGTCCTGCCTGGCACGAAGGAGCGGGTAAGAAATCGTGGATTTTCACCGATGAGATTGTTGTTGAGTAGGTCTTGGGGAATTGGTTGAATCTGTAAATCGGAAAAATTGGTGATCAAAAGTTTTTCTTTGAGGACTTTTAATAGCTATTCTATTCTTTCCCTACAGTTTTTTCAACTCTTCTATAATATCATTAAGCGGAGCCACCATAACATTTTCCCTTACCTTGTAAGAATAATCAACCGGAGCTGCGATCCATGCATAGTTAATTTTCAGATCATCAATGGCCCGGTAAAATCCGGCAGTAAGTTTTGGAGCAGAAGACAATTTACACTCAACTGCATATTTATTATTACCTTTTTCAAGAATCAGGTCAATTTCATTTCCTTTAACGGTTCTGTAAAATGAAGGTTCAAAACCGTTAATATTACCAAGTATATTTTCAATACACAGGGTTTCCCATGAGGCACCAGCAGCCGGATGACCGAACAATGAATCCAAATCCGAAATATTAAGTAAAGAGTGCAAAATTCCAGTATCTCTAATATATATTTTTGGAGATTTAATAAGCCTTTTTTTTAGGTTTCCATAGTATGGCTTCAATATACGCACCATAAATGTTTGTTCAAGGACATCAAGATATTTCTTCACCATTGTATGGCTTACTCCGAGAGAATTTCCCAGTTGAGAGTAATTGATTACCTGCCCCTGAATATGGGCAAGCATCTGCCATAACCTTCGCATACTTGCCGGTGGATATAATATTCCCATATTGGGGATATCCCTTTCCAAAAAAGTCTGGATGAAACTTTTGCGCCATAAAAAGCTAATTTCATCACTCTCTGACAAATAGCTTCTTGGAAATCCCCCTCTTAGCCAATATTTATCTTCAACACTCCCAATTTTTTGACTTCCGGTCTCTGTAATTAAAAACGGCGTTAACTCCTGAAAAACAATTCTTCCGGCAAGAGTTTCGCTGCTTTGTCTAATCAATTCCGGTGATGCAGACCCAAGAAAAAGAAACTGACCGTTTCTCCCACGTCTGTCAATAACACTTCTTAATAATGGAAACAATTCGGGAACTCGCTGTATTTCGTCCAAACAAATAAACTTATCCTCGTATTGTTTAAAAAATAATGACGGTTGTTCTAACTTCACAAGGTCGTCAGGATTCTCAAGATCAAAATACAGACTATCAGGTCTGCCCTTTATTATATGGTTTGCCAATGTAGATTTCCCACATTGCCTTGGCCCAAGAATCGCCACTGATGGAAAATGCTTCAAATACTTTTCTATTTCCGTACCGATAGTTCTTTCTATATATTTCATATTGCAAAGATATAAAAAAAGGTGTTAATTGCAAGTCAAAGTTTCAATTATCACCCTTTTTGATAAACTGTAAGTACTGTTTTATGCAATTATTGATATGAATTTTCAATTAAAAAGTAACTAATTATGTTTTGGTTCCGGTTTATCCGGCCTGGGAAATACTTAAATTTATTACTTTTACCCCATTAAACAAATAGCTATATGAATCGAATTGCAAACCCCCATCTTTTTTTATTTGCTTTACTGCTTTCAATTGCAATGTTATCCTGCAATAAATCAGAGCAGCAGCAACGCCCCAATATCCTTTTCATAATGTCGGACGATCACGGGTATCAGGCAATATCGGCTTATGACGGCACTCTGAATAAGACACCGAATATTGACAGGCTTGCCGATGAAGGAATCAGGTTTACACAAAGTTTTGTTACAAATTCCATCTGTGCACCGAGTCGTGCCGTTATGCTTACGGGCACATACAACAACATAAACGGGGTGATCAACAATTCCATAGTTTTTGATTCTTCTCAGCTTACATATCCGAAACTTCTCAGACAGGCAGGATACCAGACGGCACTCTTCGGAAAATGGCATCTAAAAAGTCCTCCTTCGGGATTTGACTACTGGTCGGTTTTGCCCGGACAGGGTGTTTATTACAATCCCGATTTCATAACAATGGGTAAAAAAGAGAGAAAAGAGGGTTATGTTACCGATTTGATCACGGATGAATTTTTGGATTGGATGAACAAAAGAGATAAGAACAAGCCGCTTTGTGTTTTGCTGCACAATAAAGCTCCTCACAGAAACTGGATGCCCG
Organism: Bacteroidales bacterium; assembly: GCA_029933495.1. GTDB lineage: Bacteria > Bacteroidota > Bacteroidia > Bacteroidales > JAADJA01 > JAADJA01. The sequence goes on along the minus strand of JAOZOC010000373.1, from coordinate 21 downwards.
ACCTGAAACATATCTCAATGT
>JAOZOC010000372.1 GCA_029933495.1 Bacteroidales bacterium | reverse complement strand
TTTCAACTGGATATGAAGCCAGAACAATGGATATAGATATTCTTTTTTATGATGATTTAATGGTTAATGAAAGCGATCTGGTTATACCGCATCCACGATTGCATGAACGAAGGTTTACCCTGTTGCCTTTGGCTGAAATTGCAGGAGACTATATTCATCCTGTTTTAAACGAACGGTTGGATGTTCTTGCTGAAGAGTGTTCTGATACTTCAAAAGTTGTGCTGATTGAAAATCTGAAACTAGATAATGTCCGGTGAAATGAAATATAACTATATTGCCATTGAAGGTAATATCGGAGCAGGTAAAACTTCTCTGGCAAAGATGATTGCTGCAGATTACAATGCCAGACTTATTCTTGAGCGTTTTGCTGATAATTCATTTCTGCCTAAATTCTATAAAGACCCTGATAAATATGCCTTTCCTCTCGAAATGTCATTTCTTGCTGAGAGGTATCAGCAATTAAAAGACGAATTGTCAAGAAGTGATATGTTCAGAAGTTTTATTATTGCTGATTATTTTATTGACAAATCATTGATATTTGCCAGGAAAACTCTTCAAAACGATGAGTATGCCTTGTATTCCAGACTTTTTGGAATAATTAATTCTGCCCTGCCCAAACCAGATCTTATAATATATCTTTATAATAATGTAAGACAATTAAAGCAAAATATCCTGAGCAGGGGCAGGGATTATGAAAAGGAAATTGAATTTTCATATCTTGAGAAAATCCAGTCGGGTTATCTGGAATATTTTAAAACAATGAAAGGATTTAGGATTATTATTGTGGAGACTGTAAATCTTGATTTTGTAGGTATTGAAAGTGATTATGCCAAATTAAAAAACATATTAAATTCTGATTATAACGAAGGTATTCACACCATAACTTTTTAATCTGAGGGGTTGAAATAATGGGTTTTTAAAGATTTTTTTTATTTTTAAACTTTTTTTGATTATATTTGTTCCCACAATGGGAGGCATAATTTCATAATTAGAAATAGAAAGGTAGCCTTAAAATGACGTAAGTCGTTGTTTAGCAGGGATTGAGTGTGCTGGCATAAATATTGACATTATTTTTTTGAAAAAAAACTTGACTTTGTATCAATTTTTTTGCAATATTTGCATAATCTTTTGAACAATGCAACAACTATAAATGTTATAGCATTGTGAATAAAAAAACAGAAGTTACCAACAACTGAATATTAATAATAAATTGTATTAACGTAGAATAGCATTTAAAAGTTTCATATTTTTGAAAATTATTGAAAAGTAATAATAGAGAAAAACTTACCATTATGAAAAAAAATTATCAGATTGTATTAAGAGTATTTACGGTAGCGCTCCTATTCGGATTAGTGAGTACTGCCTTTGCGCAAAATGCCAACAGACTTGATGGAAGTGATAAGCTTCATTATCAGTGGTATTTGAACGGGCATTTTGGAATTACACAGGCATTTGCAGATATCCAGGCCGGTGATTTTGGATTTGATGCTTTAAGTGGCCAAAATATGAATGTTGCAGGTGGATTGCGTATCGGAAAACATGTAAGTCCTGTTTTTGGAATATTCCTTAATGGGGATTTTGGGAAAATGCAGGGTTATAGTGGTGTTGATACCAAAAAGAAGATTTTTGAGACTGACTATATGGAAGGATTCCTGGGTGCAACCATTAGTTTCTCGAATCTGTTTGGAGGTTATAAACCAAGACTTGTAAATATTTACGGTCTTGTGGGTATAGGAATGATCAGTTTTAAACCTGCCGTATGGAATCAAGATCCCAATGATGATCGAAATAAGTTAGGAGATCAACTTGATATTCCAAATAAAGCTGAAAAAGCCTGGGGTGATGATGGAACGACTGAGGGCGTACTGCCGGTTGGACTTGGTATCGATTTCAGATTAAGCGACCGTTGGGATATTAACGTGGAAGCTAATTACAGAATTGTTGACGGTGATAAAATGGATGGTTATGTTTCAGGTGAAAATACCGATGCTTATGTATATTATTCAGCTGGTTTAGGCTGGAACTTTGGTCAGGGCAAATCAACGAAAATTAATATTGAAACGGAACCAACAACAATTGCACTTGTCGGAGATTCTGTTCCAGTAGTAATAAAAGGTAATTTCCCTGATGGGTTTAACTCAAAGGCAGTTGTTGACTTTACTCCTGTATTAAAATATGGTGACCAGACAAAACAACTCGAAACTATGTACTTCCAGGGAACAGAAGTTGCTGATGAATATCAGAAACCTGGTGCTGTAGTTGTTCCTGCAGAGGGAGGGTCATTTACTTATACAACAATGGTTGCTTATGAACCTGGAATGGATATTTGTGAAGTTTATGTTGATCCTTTAGTTTCTGTTAAGGGAAAAGAAGGCTCATCAATGGGTGACAGAAAAGTTGCTGATGGCCTGATTATGACAAATAAAAGATATCATAATAGTGAGCATCTTTTACTTGCTCCAAATGGTTTCAAAAGAGATATTGTAAAATCTCAGGCTGGAACTATCTATTTCGTCGTTAATAAATCAAATGTTAACTTTAATTTTAAGTTGAATAAAACAGACGACGCTAAACAAGGTCTGACTGAGATGAAGAGTTTTATTGAAAATGGATGGGAAATTAAAAATGTTGAGATTAATGCCTGGGCTTCTCCTGAAGGTGAAGAGTCACTAAACCAGGGACTATCACAAAAAAGAGCTGAAGCTGCCAAGAAATATGCTGAAAATGAATATAATAAGTATATAAAAGCAAAAGCGAAAAAACTTGGAGTTAAAGTTGAAGATATTAAGCAGGATATTCAGTGGGATTTGAGAGCTAATGGTGAAGACTGGGATGGGTTTATGAAATCTATAAATGCATCTAACATTAAAGATAAAAACATTATTGCTAATGTTGTTAATTCACAACCTGACCTTAATAAAAGAGAGCAGGAAATCAGGAATATGACAGTTATATATAAAGAGATTGAAGAAGATATTCTTCCTCCTTTGAGAAGAGCTGTGATTAAAGTTAACAGTTATGAGCCATCTTATACTGATGAAGAAATTGCTCAGTATGCTACATCAGCACCCGATTCATTAAGTGTTAATGCATTGCTTTATTCAGCAACTCTTACAACTGATGCTAATGCTCAGTTAAATATCTACAAAACTACAATCAGTAAATATCCAAAATGCTGGAGAGCTTATAATAATGCAGGCTATTCTGCTGCTGAGCTTGGAGATTTTGCCGCTGCGAATAATTATTTCGCTAAAGCAAGACAAATTGCAGGTGATGATGGTATAGTTCTTAATAATGTAGGTGCGATGGCTGCTAAGAAGAAAAACTGGCCAGAAGCAAAAGAAGATTATATGGCAGCACAAAAACAAGGTGTTGACGTAAGCTATAATATGGGTATAATTAAACTTGCCGAAGGTAATTACAGTAGTTCTGTTAATTCATTCAGTGGTGAGAAGTGTGATTATAACCTTGCACTCGCTCACGTTCTTGCACAAAATTACAATGCTGCTAAAGCAACTCTGAACTGCTCAGAGAAAACAGGAGATAATTTTTATCTGATGGCTGTAATTGGAGCCAGAACTTCTGATGATAATATGGTATTTGAAAATCTTAAAAGTGCAATTGCAAAGGATGCCAAATACAAAGAAGTTGCAGCTAAAGACAGAGAGTTTATAAAATATTATGCTAATCCGAACTTCCAGAATGCTATTAAATAAATACATCTGATAATTTTTTATGGAAGTGGTAAGGGCTGCAATTTGCAGCCCTTGCTTTTTTTATACTTATGGGTAATACAAAGTCGCCAGATATGGCGACTTTTTGTTTTCAAAGTTATAGTTTTGCTTTTACTTGAAATAATTGGTGGTATTATAATGTAACGGGCTGATATTATGAATTATAGTTATGGACTATCTGTAACTATTTCAATTTTCTGTTTAGTTTATAAAAGGTATGCCATAATACTAGTCCCCCGCTGACTGAGACATTTATGGAGTGTTTGGTGCCGTGTTGCGGAATCTCGATGGAAAGATCAAGTAACTCAAGGGCTGCATCCGAAACACCTTTTATTTCATTACCGAAGATAAAGGCTATTTTATTATAATCCGAT
>JAOZOC010000371.1 GCA_029933495.1 Bacteroidales bacterium | reverse complement strand
GAAGTTTCCCTTCCCGTTGCGCCTGGTTTCCGGAATTTCAATCTTTCTCTTTCCTCTAAGATAATCACAAGTAATTGTATTGCATGAGAGCATCTCCTTTGGTGAGCCTTGTGCAACAATTTCCCCGCCGTGACGTCCTGCTCCCGGTCCAATATCAACGACATAATCAGCTGATAAAATCGTTTCTTTATCGTGTTCAACAACCACAACTGAGTTACCAATATCGCGTAAATCCTGTAGCGATTTTATCAATCGCAGGTTATCGCGCTGATGAAGCCCAATGCTTGGTTCATCAAGAATGTAAAGAACACTGGTAAGTTGTGATCCTATTTGTGTTGCAAGCCTGATACGTTGTGATTCGCCGCCCGAAAGACTTCGGGATTGTCTGTTGAGCGAAAGATAATCAAGCCCCACATCAAGCAGAAATTGGATTCTTGTTTTTATCTCCCTGAGAATCTCATGTGCAATATGTTTTTTTCTTTTGTCAATATTATCTGAAAGTCCGTCAATCCATTCATAAAGATGGATAAGATCGAGTTGTGCAATCTCGGAGATACTTTTCTTATCAATTTTAAAGTAGCGTGATTCCTTTTTGAGCCTCTCACCGTGACAGACCGGACACTCTACGGTATTCATGAAATTATGTGCCCATTTTTTGATTCCTGCAGATGTTGTCTCTTTGTATTGGTTGTTTATGAAGTTTATTATTCCTTCAAAGTCGAGGGTGTATGTAGAGGTTATACCAAGATATTCTTTCTTTATTGTGAAAGGCTCTTTTGACCCATAAAGAATTGTTGAGATAGCCTCATCCGGGACATTTGCTACCGGAGTATCCAAATCAAAGCCGAATTTCTTACCGATGACCTCCATCTGGCTGAATATCCAGTTGTTTTTATATTCACCAATAGGAGCAATTCCTCCTTTTTTAATGCTCTTTGATTTGTCAGGGAAGACTTTGTTCATATCAATTTCCGTCACTGTCCCAAGTCCGTTACAGTTTGAACATGCACCATACGGCGAATTGAATGAGAAAGTGTTGGGCTCCGGTTCATTGTATGAAATTCCGGTTGTAGGACACATCAAGGTACGACTAAAATGTTTTATTTTCTTTGACTCATAATCAAGAATCATAACCGAACCTTTGCCGTACTTCATTCCAAGTTGCACAGATTGCACAAGGCGTTTCTCGCTGTCAGTACTGACCTTTATCTGGTCAATAATAATCTCAATATCGTGAACCTTATACCGATCTAACTGCAAACCAAAACTAAGTTCCCTGATCTCTCCATCGGACCTGACTTTCAAAAAGCCCTGTTTTCTGAATTGCTCAAGTAGTTCGCGGTAGTGTCCTTTCCGGCCATTTATCACCGGAGCGAGTATTGTAATCTTCCTATTTGAATAATCTTCCTTTATGAGGCTCAGTATTTGAGCCTCGGTATATCTTACCATCTTTTCTTCTGTCTCATAAGAGTATGCATCTGCAACACGGGCATACAGAAGCCTGAGAAAATCATATATTTCTGTGATTGTCCCAACAGTAGAGCGTGGATTTCTATTGACAGATTTCTGTTCGATGGATATGACCGGGCTAAGGCCTGTAATCTTATCTACATCAGGCCTTTCCATACTACCTATAAACTGACGTGCATAAGCAGAGAAAGTTTCCATATAGCGTCTTTGTCCTTCAGCATATATGGTGTCGAAGGCAAGTGATGATTTCCCACTGCCACTCAATCCTGTAATAACAACAAGTTTATTTCTTGGTATTTTTAAGTCAATATTCCTCAGGTTATGGACACGTGCTCCATAAACTTCAAGCAAGTCATTGTTTTTGCTTGATTCGGTGGTTTTTGATATGTTGCTATCTGTTTTCAAAGGGTCAAAAAAAATGAATCTGCAAAGATAGAAGGAATTTCTGGCAGAAAATTAAAAAGGGAAGCATTTTTATACTAATTCAAATCCTCAACCCTTAAAGTGTCATTAAAAATTTGATCAAAGTTTTTTACCTGCTTCTCCAGTTTCTCATAATTCAAATAACCTGCTTTCGGGATTTTTATAAAATATGCCCTACCAGATTTATCAGGTAGCTTATCTGTCCTTAACCAGGGATTAAACATTTTTAAAGTTCTGTAATTGATCTTTTGTTCGGACGCAAATTTATACAGATCCTCAATTGTTTTGGTAACTTCAACTTCATTAATCGGGATAGGCTGATACAAATCAGCTTCTCTTAGATAAAAGCCATATTTTGTAGGGCTCTCAATAACTGTTTTAATCGCAAGAATCCTGAAAATATATTGTGTGGTTTCTTCATTCAAATAAAGATCGTAATAGTTATCTACGTTTTGCCTTTCCATTGATTCTTTTATTCTTCTTTTTCCGGCATTATAAGCTGCTGCTACTAATGTCCAGCTTTTAAATTCTTCATAAGAATCCAGCAGGTATTTGCAGGCAGCCAAAGTTGATTTTTCCACATTATATCTTTCATCAATGGCGTCATTAACTTCCAGTTCATACTCTCTTGCCGTTTTATCCATAAATTGCCAAAACCCCTTTGCACCTTTTGGAGAAACAACATTTTCGAATCCACTCTCAACAAGGGAAAGGTATTTAAAATCGTCAGGAATATTATTTTCAGACAATATCTTTTCTATCAGTGGAAACCACCTGTTTGAACGTTTTATCAGGCCAATTGTTGAAGAGTGAAAATATGTATTGCGCAAAAGTTCTTCATCAAATTTTTCCCTGATGTAAAAAATATTCAATGGTGCATTCTCTCCTGCAAAATCAACTAAGGCTGGAATTGGAGGGGTAAATATCTTATAGTTTTTTCGAAAGGCATCTTTGTAATTTGTATCAGATATTATTTCTTTTTCAGATGAAAAGACAAATAGTAGAATAATCAAAATTGCCGAAAGCAGGACTGAACTTAAAATAATTACTTTTTTCATTAACTTATTATGGTTTACTGGTTAAAATTTGCTGCTAAAATCTTTAAAAGATGGGGCATCCTGATCTTTATCCGAAACTACCGGATTTACTACATCCCATTTAATTTTCAAAATGGGATCATTCCATCTTATGCTACCTTCCGAGTCCTTATTATAGTAATTCGTACATTTATATTGAAAAATCGTTTCATCCTGTAAAGTAAGGAATCCATGAGCAAACCCGGGAGGAATCCATAGCATTGTTTTGTTTTCTTCGGTAAGTTCCTGCGAAAGCCATTCCCCATAAGTACCAGAGTCTTTCCTGATATCTACAGCCACATCCAAAACAGCACCTTTTACCACTCTGACAAGTTTTCCTTGCTCAAATGGTGGATTTTGAAAGTGTAATCCCCTCAGCACATCTTTCTGTGATTTTGATTCATTATCCTGAACAAAATCCAAATCTATTCCAAACTCGCGTATCTTGTCAAGGCGGAAAGACTCAAAAAAATACCCGCGCTCATCCTTAAAAACCCTTGGCCGGATGATCAGTAATCCTTCTAACTTTGTTTTTAAAATTTACAAAATTTCTTTTTCGTTATGAGACAAGCGTCCACGCTTGTCATTAGTTATTATTCCTCTCCCCACTATGTGATAAACGTCCACGCTTATCATTATTCTTTTTTCTTTCTCTTTTTTCTTTCTCTACAAAACCTGCAAGGTTCATCCTGCCCACCGGCTTGCTGCGCAAACCTTACAGGTTAGTTCTAATTACAAATGAATAACCTCTCCGTAAGCGGCTGCAACTGCTTCCATTACAGCCTCCGACATTGTCGGATGGGGATGGATTGATTTCAGAATTTCGTGGCCTGTTGTTTCCAGTTTTCTTGCCACTACTGCTTCCGCAATCATCTCAGTCACGTTCTCACCAATGAAATGGGCACCAAGCCATTCACCATATTTTGCATCAAAAATAACCTTCACAAAACCATCTTTGTTACCTGCTGCACTTGCTTTTCCTGATGCTGTAAATGGAAACTTGCCCACTTTTATTTCATAGCCTGCTTCCTTAGCCTGCTTTTCGGTCATTCCTACAGATGCCACTTCGGGAACAGTATAAGTGTTGCCCGGTACATTTCCATAATCAATCGGTTCAGCATCAACACCTGCAATTTTCTCAACACAGCATA
>JAOZOC010000818.1 GCA_029933495.1 Bacteroidales bacterium | reverse complement strand
CCTTTCCACAAAACGCTGATCAACTCCCCTTTCATATCAAACAACACTAATTCGGCTTCCGAACCGGTCGGGGCACTGAAAGAGACTGTTGTATAATTGCCTGCCGGATTGGGGAAGTTTTGCTTCAGGTCAACCAGTTTTGAACTACTGTTTTCGCCTGCTCCGCAGGCCGGCGGGAAAAAATAGTTCAGGGAATTATCAATATGGGCACGCCAGTTTCCCCAGCTATGTCCGTCGTTCCATTCTTCAAATACATAAAGATAATTACGCTCCTTCAAAATATCTCTAAAATTGTGCACCATAGGAATCAGAACATCAATATCATAGGTGCCAATATCAATATATAAATTCAGGTCAAGGTAAGGACCATCAGTAAAAGTTGTGAAAATTTCGTCAATAATATTACTGGAATAGGCAGCCACATTACCGAAAACTTCTGGATGTTTCATCCCAAGCCACAGTGAAATATTCCCGCCGTTAGAAGCTCCGAGGACAAGCCTGTTTTCGGGCTCTGTCTTTGCTCTGAAACGACTGTCAACCCAGGGAATAATATCTTCAACTATAAAAGCTGTAAACTCATCAATCTGAGTACCAGCATATTCAGGTTCACGATTTACCGGTGGAACAAAAACTGCAATAACAGGCTGGCTGCAATCGCTGCTGAGGAAATAATCAAGGACATTTGTTGCATAGGCAAGGTTAAGGTAATCTAACCCGTCGTGAAATAAAACAACAGGATAATGATCAGCGGAAGTTTCATAATATGGTGGTAAATAGACCTTTATCTGCCGGGAGTTTCCCAGCTGAGTGGAATAAAATGTCGTATCGAAAAGTGTTCCATGTGGAATATTAGGGTAATACAGAATTTCGGGAGGCTGAATATACAAAGGCATTGCCATTTCAGAATTAGGGCCATAGCCACCCATAACCGTTAACGGATTCTTAGGATCAAGTATCCAGTTACTTCCATTAAGGACAAATTTGTAATCAAGCCGTGTGTCAGAGGCAAAATATTTTGTGAAATACCAAAGATCGGTTTCATCCACATTTGACAT
>JAOZOC010000370.1 GCA_029933495.1 Bacteroidales bacterium | reverse complement strand
CTGTTTAAAGGAAATTTGCAGGCTGTTGTGGGACAGATTTATGATGACAAAAAATATGCTCACCTTCGCGACTCTGCATTTAGTGTATTTTATATGGGGATAAATGTTGGTGCTTTATTTGCTCCTCATGCCGCTGCCGGTATAATAAACTGGTTTATCAACAAACAGGGGTATGAAAGAAACGATTTGCTACCATCATTAATTCACAAATTTCGGGAAGGTACATTAAGTGGGACAGAGGCAGCCGACCTTCAGTCAATAGCTAATCAGGTTTCACATACCACTGTTACAGATCTTGCTACATGGACCACTCATTACCTTGATGTCTATAGTACAGGGTTCAATTATGCATTTGGAGTTGCCGGCCTTACAATGGTATTTTCATTCATTGTATATATTTTATTTAAGAAAATGCTTCCGGATGTCAAAAAACAAATTGAGACAGGTGACCGCGTTGAAGAGATATCTCCGAAGGAGACAAAAGAGAGACTTACTGCTCTGTTCCTCGTCTTTGCCGTAGTGATTTTCTTCTGGATGTCATTCCATCAAAACGGACTGACAATGAGCTTCTTTGCCCGTGATTATACTGTTCAGGAGGTAGGCCCCGGTGCTAACCTGTTCTTCAATCTCTGGTCATTATTGGCAATGATAGTGGGATTCTATGGCTTTTTAACATTAATCAATAAGAAAAATTCAGGAACCAACAGATTATTTGGCGGGCTGTTTTTCATTGGCGGTATTTTTGCTGCATACAAGTTTTATCAGTCATTTGATCAGATAACTCCTTTCTCTCCTGAACTTTTCCAGCCGTTTAATCCTTCATTCATTGTTATCCTGACGCCTGTGGTTGTCGGCTTGTTTGCCTGGTTACGAAAACGAAAAATTGAACCTTCAACTCCACGTAAAATCGGAATAGGGATGCTGTTAACAGCAGTTGCTTTTGTGGTTCTTTTAATTGGCTCACTGAATCTTACACCATTTGCCGATTTAACGCCCGAATCTCCCCGCGTTGGAGTACAATGGCTCATAAGTACATATTTCATATTAACTGTAGCCGAGTTGTTCCTGAGTCCAATGGGAATATCGTTTGTATCCAAGGTTTCTCCGCCAAAATATCAGGGAGTTATGCAGGGAGCCTGGCTTGGGGCAACTGCTGTAGGAAACCTGTTTTTGGGTGTTGGAAGCTATCTTTATGAAAGAATTCAAATCTGGCAGGTTTGGTTGGTTTTTGTAGTTCTGACATTAATGGCAGCCGGATTTATTTTCTCAATTATGAAAAAGCTTGACAAAGTATCTAAAGACTAAACACTAATAAATTTTAAATATATGAAAGCTGCCTAAGTGAGGCAGCTTTTTTTTGATACCCATATAATGACAGATATTCAATTTCCCTGGGGCCACAAGCAACGCTATAACTCTTATAATGAGTATTTTAAAACTCAATTTGGCGAACGAGTACAGAAAGTCTCAGTAGATGCCGGTTTTACATGCCCGAATAGAGATGGAACACTGGGGCGTGGCGGCTGTACCTATTGTAATAATAATGCCTTCAACCCCTCCTACTGTAAACCTGCAAAGTCCGTATCAAAACAGATTGAAGAGGGTATAGAATTTCATCTCAGAAGATACAGGCGTGCAAATAAATATCTTGCATATTTTCAGGCTTACAGCAATACATACAAATCTCTTGAGGAATTAAAGACAATATACGAGGAAGCACTTGCCATCCCTGACGTGGTTGGACTGGTAATCGGGACACGACCGGATTGTATTGATGACGAAAAACTTGCATATCTGAAAGAGTTATCAAAGTTATACCATATTATAATAGAATACGGTATTGAATCATGTTATGACAAAACACTGGAAAGAATAAACAGAAAACACACTTTTGCTCAATCAGTTGAAGCAATTGAAAAAACTGCATCTTATGGAATTAAGACCGGAGCTCATCTCATTTTCGGCCTTCCCGGAGAAACCAGGGATGAAATGATGGCAGAAGTAAAAATCATTTCAGACCTGCCATTAACGACCATTAAATTTCATCAACTGCAAATAATTAGAAATACCACAATGGAAAAACAATATCTGAAAGACCCGGAACAATTCAAACTGTTTTCACTTGAGGATTACATTATCTTTATTGTGGATTTTATTGGAAATTTGAACCCTAATTTCATAATTGAACGCTTTTCAGGTGAAGTTCCTCCCCGTTTTTTAGTCGCTCCCGACTGGGGATTGGTACGTTCTGACCAAATAAATACAATTATTAAAAAAATGTTAATAAATAAAAATTCGTGGCAGGGTAAATACTACAAATAGCAAGCCAACGCATTGTATTAATTGGATATCAATTTATTATACCATTAAAAGAGACAAACAAAACAGCTTCTAATTGCTTTCTATCTACTATAAAAATGTTAAAAAAGTACGAATAAAATGAAAAAAAGTTTTTAACTTTTAAAAAAAGGTTATATTTGCTGGTCAGAAAAAATGGTTAATTTAATATTTTTTACTAACTAAATTTTAATTATTATGAGAGTTTTTACAAAATTAGGATTATCACTCTTGGCGGTTATGATTTCCGCAAGCGTGGTATGGGCACAGTCATCTGTTGAAAATGGCCCCAAAAAGCCGCATTCAGCTATTGTATCTGATGCTCAGTTTGACCTTCAGTTTGAATTTCCTGTCGGAGTCGGTGGTGGCGAAGCAGGTATCGAAACTGATGGTAGTTACATTTACACAACCAAATGGAACGGCGGTGATTTTTACAAGTATCAATTAGATGGAACCTTCCTTGAGACATTCACATGTGGGACAGCATCTAATGTTCGCGACCTTGCATTTGATGGCACGTACTTCTATGGTGCTGCTGCAAGTACATCCCTCTTTCAGATGGATTTCAACTCGCAAACAACTGTAAGTACAATTACTGCACCTACCGATTGTAGAGCTTTAGCCTACAATGAGGATGACGGTTATTTTTATGCAAATAACTGGGGTTCTGACATCACAGTATTTGATATGTCAGGTGCTTTTGTAAACAGCTTCCCAGTTGGACCTGTTGGCGACAGCTATTATGGATTTGCCTATGACAATTACAGTGGCGGAACATATCTTTGGGGTTATGCCCAGGTAGGAGCAACATTGAATGAGCTCGTACAAATAGATCTTCCTGCTGGAACAGAAACAGGTACCTATTTTGATGTTGGAAGTGTTTTATCAGCTGCTGCTTCTGCTGGCGGATTATGTATTGACAACAACCTTGTTACAGGATACTGGACAATTATGGGTACTTCTCAGAATATTAACATCTGGGGTCTCGAACTTACCCCATCCGGAGCATTACCAGACAGTGATGTAGGAATTCAGTCAATTGTGGCCCCTTCATCAGGAATGGGACTTGGAAATGCTGAAGCTGTTACTGTAACTGTTAAAAATTATGGTAATAACCCTCAGTCTAACTTTAATGTTGGTTTCTCATTAGACGGTGGCACTTATGTGTTTGAAGCAATAACAGAAACAATCAACAGTGGTGAATCTATTGAGCATACTTTTGCTGTTACTGTTGACCTTTCAGCTTATGGAACTTATGAGTTTGAAGCTTGTACTTTCTTAGCTGGTGATGAGGTTCCTGATAACGACTGCAAAACAAAAACAGTTGAAAATTCAGCACCTGCATATTGCGATGCAACAACAACCACTGAAGATGAAACTATCGGACATGTAGTGTGTGGCGACATTGACAATACAAGTGACTGGCAAGGTGGTGTTGCAGATTACACAGATATATCTACAGTTATTGAAGCTGGTATGTCAGAAGGCATTACAGTTACCAATACAGGAGGAATATATGCATCCGATATTGTCTATGTTTGGGTTGACTGGAATGATGATTTTGTTTTTGAGCAAGGTGGTGATGAAGAATTCCAGCTTGAAAATGTTGGTGGCACAGGTGAAACTTTTACCGGTGATATTACTGTTCCTGCCGGAACAGTTGATGGTGATCACAGAATGAGAGTTAGAATGACTTATTCAACACCTCCGGTACCTTGTGGCAATTCTTCATATGGTGAAGTAGAAGATTATACTATTGTTGTAGGCGGCGGTGGACCAACACCAAATTGTGAAAACTTCGT
>JAOZOC010000023.1 GCA_029933495.1 Bacteroidales bacterium | reverse complement strand
TCCAATCTAAATTTAATCTGAATATGTAAACTTTATCAATCATACTGCAAATTTAGTAAATTAAATCGAAATGTGATACGATATGATACGGAAATATCCGATTATGATACGATTTTCTCTAATACTGCACAACTATTCTGTATCCACCAGTCCATGCCTCATATTTCCACTTTGGGTGTAGTTGTCTTCTGATTTATTAGCCTGTAAATTAATGAGATATGAGTTTTTGGGCTTCGTTTTCATTCTATTAATGGTTCTTATACGATTGCTAAATTACAACTTTTTTGTTGAATGCAAAGCTTTGAAAATCACTAAAGCCGGAAGATAAATAACGAAGAGTCCATTTCTAATTCCTCGGAAACTTTTTCTCTTTATCTTCAATCGGTTGAGACGAATTAAGTCTTTCCAGTCCGGTGGCAAAGTATTTTGTATCTCCCCGCCAAGGAACTTTCATATAACGTTCATAATAATGAAGATTAATTCGTTGGCCGGAAAGTGCTGCATCGTTTAAGCTTTCAATAAGCCCGGCATTTCCTTTTTCAATTGAAAAAGTGAAAGTTTCATTAACCAGGTTACTCGATTTACTTATTGCCCCAAATGTTTCCAGATTCATCTGCCCTTCCCAGGTTTTAAAAATAGCTCCTTTCTTACTGACTTTCATAATTATCCCTGCCCGGGTACCTTCGCTGTATTTGCCGAAATAAAGAAAAGCTAAAATGCCAAGCCCGACAATTACGATTACCAGTAATACTTTTTTAATTGTTTTCATCTCTTATAAATTGAACTGTTAAGGTACAAAAGTACAACTATTTTTATTCTATCTTTGTCAATCTTCTTGAATTATAAAATAATGAACTATGAGACACTTTATTATTGGCCTGTTCCTTTTTTTGTTTGTAATAAATGAAGGTTTTTCCTGTACAAACTTCATTATAACCAAGGGTGCTTCTGCAGATGGCTCCACAATGATGGTTTATACCAATGATGGGGAGTGGCTTTATCACCTGAATCTTACCGAAGCTGCTAATTATCCTAATGGCACTTATATCAAATATGGTAACGATAGTATATTGCAGGCCTCACACACAAATAAAGTAATCGGGTTTCAGATGAATGAATACCAGGTGGCTATTGGTGAAACAACATTTACAGGCCGGGAAGAGTTGTGGGACAAATCGAAACCGCTTAAATACTGGCATCTGATGCATCTGGCACTGGAAAGGGCAAAAACAGCACAAGAGGCAATTGATGTAATAACCGGTCTTGTTGAGGAATATGGCTATGGCAGCGAAGGGGAGTCATTTTCTATTATTGATCCTGATGAAGCATGGATACTCGAAATAATCGGTACCGGAGGTGAAGGAGGAGCCATTTGGGTAGCAATGAAAATCCCTGATGGATATATTTCAGCACACGCAAATATGGCAAGGATAGGAGAGTTTCCTCTTGATGATCCTGAGAATTGTATCTATTCAAAAAATGTGATCTCCTTTGCAACTGAAAAGGGATTTTTTAACCCTGATGATAACATCCCTTTCAGGTTCAATAATATCTATAATCCACCTTCTCCCGACAGGTTGAAATATTGCGAAACCCGCGTTTGGAGCCTGTTTTCAAGGGCTGCACCATCTATGAATCTCTCAACAGATTATTGCAGAGGAGTGGAAGGTGCAGAGCGATATCCTTTATGGATAAAGCCCGATAAAAAGCTGGCATTGAAGGATGTATTCGACCTGATACGTAATCATTACGAGGGAACGGAATTCGATATGACAAAAGGAATAGCAGCAGGCCCATTCGGCTCTCCATTCCGGTGCAGGCCGCTGTTCTGGGAGACTGATTCGGCGAAATACTCCTGGGAGAGACCTATCTCGTCTTACAATACAGCCTTTTCATTTGTTGCACAGGCCCGTAACTATCTGCCCGACGGTGTTGGAGGAGTCGTCTGGTTCGGTGTTGACGAAACCTACACAACCTGTTATGTACCACTCTATTGCGGAATAAATAAAATACCGGAACCTTTTACAAAAGGTGATATAAAAAAATTCTCCTGGGATTCGATGTGGTGGGTTTTCAATTTTGTATCGAATTACACAAACCTGAGATATTCATATATGATTAAAGACCTGCAGGCGGTACAACGTGAGCTTGAAAACAAATTTATATCTCAGCAGGATTCGATTGTCGCTCTGGTAAAAGACCTTTATCCTGAGCATCAGTCACAAATTCTTACTGAATATTCAATAGAAACAACAAACCTTGTTCATCAGCGATGGATTGAGCTTGGCGAGCATCTGATAACAAAATATAATGACGGATATATTAAAAATGAGAAAGGACATCCCGAACAGGCAGGATATCCCGAAAAATGGAAAAAGGAAGTTATTGAAAGCAATCCTGACAAATACAGGATACCCGACTGGAATAAAGAGGGTAACATAATTGATACGCCCTATTAAAATTTTATTTTTTATATCAATTCTTAAAATATTTAGATATATCTTTGCAATCCAAATAATTAATTAGATTAAAAATGGCAGAAACACCAACAAAACCAGGTTCAACTCCGGTAGCCCCGCAGAAAAAGTCAGGCTCGAAAGGAGCGATTATTTTAATAGTATTGCTAATTATTGCTATTGTTGGAATATTAATATGGTTCCTCCCGAAGAAAGCTGAATATACTGCTTTGGTGAAAGAAAAGGAGCAGGAAAAAGTCGAACTCCAGTCGGAGCTGGAATCTTTAATGATTCAGCACGAAAGTATTAAAATGGAATATGGAGAATTGTCGGATTCTTTGTCGGTTAAAGATAGTATTATCCAGGCAAATGCCGCTGAAATAAAGCAACTCCTGAACTACAAATGGGAATATCGTAAAGTAAACAAAAAACTTACTTTGTTACGTAAAATCACACAGGGATACGTTGTACAGCTTGATTCGCTTTATACTGTCAATCGCGATCTTAAAGAAGAGAATGAGAAAATCAGACAGCAGTACTCACAGGAGCAGGAAAGAACCAGAATTCTTGCAAAAGATAAAGAGGTTCTGATCGAGAAGGTTTCCGAAGCATCTGTCCTGAAAGCGTATAATGTAACAGCAACCGGAATTCGTTATACCGGTAGCGGAAGGGAAAAAATTACAGACAAAGCTAAAAAGGTTGAAAAAATAAAAGTTTGTTTTACCATTGGTGAGAATAAATTGGTTAAATCAGGAATACATGTGATAATTATGCAAATAATAAGGCCTGATAATATTACTGTTACTCAGAAAGTTGATGGTCCTTACACATTTGAATTTAACGGACAGCAGGTTGAATATACTTCAAAGAAAGAGATTCAGTATCAGAATGAGGATACTGACCTGTGTCTGTTTTGGGCCAAGAAAAGCAAAACCGAACCTGCAATGATAGGAACATATAAAGTATCAATTTTTTCTGATGGTTATAAAATTGGTCAGACCAGCTTTACTTTAAAATAGGCTTGCTGAATAATATATTCTAAATCTTCTTTCTTATCTCTTCTGTTTCCTTTTCAAATCCCGGCTTTGCCAGCAGGGCAAACATATTTCGTTTATAAGCCTCTACTCCGGGCTGGTCGAAAGGATTAACACCGAGAATGTATCCGCTCAGCGCACATGCTATCTCAAAGAAATAGATTAGTTGACCGATATAATACTCGCTGACCTCAGGTATCTCTATTTTAATATTCGGTACGCCACCTTCAACGTGAGCTATTGTTGTACCAAGTTCAGCCATTTTATTAACTTCGTTCACCCTTCTGTCTGCCAGATAATTAAGTCCGTCAAGATTATCGTCATCAAACGGAATTTTTACCTCCTTTTTGGGGTTGTCAACGGACAATACTGTTTCAAATAAAATCCTCTGCCCTTCCTGAATATATTGCCCCATAGAGTGCAGGTCGGATGTAAAGTTCACACCTGCCGGGAAAATACCCTTTCCCTCTTTTCCCTCACTTTCACCATAAAGCTGCTTCCACCACTCTGTCAGATAATAGAGATTGGGCTGATAATTAACCAGAATCTCCACCAGCTTTCCTTTTCCGTATAAAACGTTCCTGGCAGCAGCATATAAGGCCATCGGATTATCTTCTATCACAGAAGTTACCGCATTTAACTTTTGTATAACAACAGCTCCCTCAATAAGTTTTTTAATGTCGAAACCGGCAACGGCAATCGGTAGAAGTCCGACAGGTGTAAGTACCGAATATCTTCCACCAACATCATCAGGAACCACATAAGTTTGATAGCCCTCATTACCGGCCAGCTTTTTCAGTGCTCCTCGTGACTTATCGGTTATGGCAATTATTCTTGTGCGTGCCTCCTCTTTACCATATTTATTCTCCAGATGATTTTTCAGCAGGCGGAATGCAAGAGCCGGCTCCGTTGTTGTGCCCGACTTTGAGATAACAGTCATTGCATAGTCTCTGTCATCAAGTATCTCAAGAAGTTCCGAAAGGTAGTCTTCACCTATATTATGACCTGCATATACAATAAACGGGTTATTATTCCTTTTTCTTAAAGCCTCAAAATTATTACTCAAGGCCTCAATAACAGCACGGGCACCAAGGTATGAACCGCCGATACCTATGACAATAAAAATTTCGGCTTTCTCTCTTATCTTTGCTGCAACCTCATTAATTGAATCAATCAATTCATTATCAATCTCTCCGGGAAGGCTTGTCCAGCCAAGGAAATCATTACCTTTTCCGGTCTTATCCATCAGCGATTTATGATGATTGCTGATTTCGGTCTGCAACTCCATAATCTCATCAATTGTTGTAAACTCTTTGACGTTGTCAATGTTAACTGATATATTTTTCATATTAAATAGTTTTGAAACTGAGCATCAAAGATAAAATACTTTATCAAACAGACAGACATTTTTTATCCCAATAATAGACTATTTATTTCCATAAAATGGAAAGGCAGAGTTGTTCCTCCTAAACAAAACAGTGATTGAAGTGTGAAGAAACAGGTGAAAAGCGAATTAAATTTAAAAAAATGTCGTGTGCCTACAAATTATGGAAAGCCCTTAAAATGTCAAAGGTGCGGCTTAACTGCCGCACCTTTAGACCAAAAACTAAAAACCAAATTAGAGTGTATTAATCTTAATTTTGCAATCTCCAACGTAAAGTGCAGGAGATATTCGGAAAGAACGTTTTCGACTCATTTCAGAGTTTCAATATATTGATTGTCCAAAACTGTGCCAGAAGTTAAGAAAAGTTAAAATATAACCTGTTGATTCTGTATAGATTAATTTTGCCAATAATGAATCGCAAGGCTTTCATATTAATCATTATTGCTATGGCGGTAGCGCTTATCGGGTTGATGGTTATACAGTCGTACTGGATTAAAAATACCATCACCGTTAAAGAGGCCGCTTTTGTGAGAGATGTCAATGCTGCATTGTCAAATGTTGTTCAACAACTCGAAAAAATAGAAACAGCAAATCAACTTAAGAAACGTAATGATTTATATAAAGACAGACAGGAATGGCTTGAGTCTCTCGATTCTACAGGCAGGGCAGATAATGCTCCATTTTCTGGTGACTGGTCTCTCGGTAAAGTGATGCAACAATCATTTCTTACCCAGGATATTATTTTGGGGATGATGAATAGCACAAGGAATCTGCCAATAGAAAAAAGAATCAATGTAAGTATTCTTGACTCCCTTTTGAAATCTGAATTAAAAAAGAAAAATGTAAACACTGATTATGAATTTGGGGTTTTCAGCCCGATGCGAAACCTGATGTCAATTCAGAAGACAGGAAAATATCCAAAAGAGTTGTTACAAAAGAGTTTTTCAATATCTCTGTTCCCGAGTGATCTGTTTAGCAATAGGGATTATCTGATGGTCTATTTTCCGCATGAAAAGAAATTTCTGATATCCCAACTCAGGAGCACACTTTTTATCTCTATCTTTCTTGTGTTAGTGATAATATTCTCCTTCTATTATACGGTTATGACCGTTTTCAGGCAAAAAAAGCTATCAGAGATGAAGAACGATTTCATAAATAACATGACTCATGAGTTTAAAACCCCGATTTCAACCATTTCACTGGCTTGCGAGGCTCTGAAAGATAAAGATATTGTAAAATCGGGTGCTGTTTACGATAGCTATATTAGTATGATTGATGAGGAGAATAGCCGTCTTAGTAGTATGGCCGAAAAAATTCTGCAATCAGCAAGACTTGAAAAAGACAAAATTGCGTTGAATAAAGAGCAGGTTGATGTTCACGAAATTATTTCGGAAATAATGAAGAACATTCAACTTCAGGTTGAGAACAAGGGGGGAAAGATTGTGACGCAGCTCAATGCTGAAAAACATATTTTTCAGGCTGATAAAGTGCATTTTACAAATGTTCTATTTAATCTGTTAGACAATGCCGGAAAATATACACCTAAAAATCCCGAAATTGTTATCAAAACGGAGAATTCGTACAGTGGTATTATTATCACCATAAAAGATAATGGAATAGGCATTAGCAAGTCAAATCAGAAGAAAGTTTTTGAAAAGCTTTATCGGGTTCCAACAGGAAATATTCATAATGTAAAAGGTTTTGGCCTCGGACTGAGTTATGTGAAGGCTATTGTTGAGGCTCATGGAGGAAAAATAACCCTGGATAGTGAACTGAATAAAGGAACAAAAGTGATTATTACTTTGCCTGTTTAATATTGATTAGATTGCAAATAAGAAATTCGTATTTTTGAAAATGATTATTAATTAATACTCTCGATCATGGAAGAAAAAAAAATAAAAGTGCTACTTGCCGAAGATGATAAAAATCTGGGAACCGTTCTCAGTTCCTACCTGGAGGCAAAGGGCTATCCCACAACGCTATGTGCAAACGGGCAAGAGGCGTATGATATGTTTAACTCCGAACATTTCAATTTTTGTATTGTGGATGTTATGATGCCTGTTATGGATGGCTTTACACTGGCAAAAGAGATAAGGCAGATTGATAAAATAGTCCCGATCCTTTTCCTTACAGCCAAATCAATGCAGGAAGACAAGCTAAGAGGATTTGAACTTGGAGCCGATGACTACCTTACAAAACCTTTCAGTATGGAGGAGCTGCTGATGCGTATGCAGGCAATCCTGAGAAGAGCAGGTGACAGTACTGCAAAGAACAGAGAGATTAATCTTTTCAACATAGGAAAGTTTACTTTTAATTATAACCGTCAAATATTAAAATCAGATAGAAGTGAACAGAAACTTACTTCAAAAGAGGCTGAATTGTTGAAAATGCTATGTATTAATATCAATGAAGTACTTGACAGAAGTGCTGCACTGAAAAAGATATGGTTTGATGACAGCTATTTCAACGCACGCAGTATGGATGTGTATGTTACAAAGCTAAGAAAATACCTAAAAGAAGACTCTAATATCGAATTACTAAATGTACACGGAGTTGGATTTAAACTTGTGGTGAATGAGTGATGTGCTCTTCCGCTTCGCTCATTAATGAATATAGTAAAGGTTAATTTGGATTACTGAAGTTCTTCAGATTTGCATATATATTTTCAATTGCCTGCGGGCGGTTTTTATCTTCGATTATGCTCCACAGCACTTGTGATGAAAAACCGTGGTGAGTATTTGTGAGCGAGATGATCACTTTGTCGTTTGCTAAATCCTTAATAAAAAATGTCCGGAAACCTTTCCACCATCCAAAGTGATAAACAGTACTGTCAGCCTTGGTTTTTATTCTCCATCCAAATCCATAATTATCTTTTCGTCTCCACGATTTCGGACTTCCCGGAGTAAATGCCTGCTGAATATTTACAAAACTCACAAGAGTTTCATTATCCAAAGCCTGACTGAATTTGTACAGGTCCTCAACTGTTGAATAAACTCCCTTATCACCCATAACACCATTCAGGTAGTAATCACCAACCTTAACCAGTCTTCTCCGGCTGCTTCTATAGCCCGAAACTCCAACAGGAACCACCGATTTAATTACCGAATCATTTTTATTGCTGTAAACAAATGAATAATCCATTCCGGCAGGCTCAAAGATTCTATCTTTCACAAAAACATCAAACGATTCGCCTGTAATTCTCTCGACTATAGATGCAAGTAAAGCGTAGTTTGTATTACAGTAATGGAATCCGTTATCAGGTTTGAAATAGGGTGAGGGTTTGTATTTTGCAAAAAGCTGTATAACCTCTTCATTGCTAATGGGTTTATTAACATCCCAGTATTTATCTGCCAGAGACATATACCTCGACAAACCAGATCTGTGTGTCAATAAATTGCGAATTGTAACTCCGTAATAGGGCAGTTCGGGAATAAATTTTGTAATGGTGTCATCATATTCCAGCTCACCTTCTTCCTGAAGAATCATAATTGACATTGCAGTAAACATCTTTGAAACCGATGCCAGTTGAAAGGCCGACTTAGTAGTCAGTTTTTCTTTCTCCCTGAAATCAGCATATCCGAAAGCACCCTGATAAACAATTTCTCCCTTTTCAGCATAGAGAATGGTTCCATTGAAAACACCTTTTTTATTAAGCCTTTTGAATCTGTTGTTTAATTCTGTAGCTTTCTGCTCGTTATAAATACTGTTTATATTTGTAAAAATACTATCAGCAACTATATCAGGAATATATTCAGGGATATTCTCCTCTCCTTTTTTACCGGAGAAAAAAGTAAAATAAACTGCAAAAACAAAAAGTATAATATAAATTAATCTTCTGTGCATAAATATATAAGCTGTATGTATCCTCTTACCCAATATTCAAAATTTTGTTACAAAAATAGTCAGGTTTCAATTCCCAAAACCTTTATTACCTGTGAATAGTTAACAGATTTTTGTTAATAAAAGTATTTGCTTTAAATCTAATTTTCAAAAATTCTAAAAATAAAAATTATCCTGTTTCCTTATCTCCTTTCGTAGGTTTTTACTATAACCCGAAATTCTAAAAATAATAAATGCTTTTTCAGGTAATGATATTATTTCCCCGATCAACCGGAAATATTCACGCTAATTCTTCCGGTCAACCGGAAATATTCACGTTATTCGTATTCCTGAACCTCAAGTTCGCCTTTAAGAACTAAAAACCCATTTGCAGCAAGAGCCTCCACATCATTGATGCTTGGGTATAGTGCAAACTCGGCAATTCCATCAACCCTTTTTTGAATATTTGACAAAAAGCGTTCACTATGAAATATATTTCCTGTTAGTATTATTGCATCCACCTTCTGCTCAAGGACAGCACACATTGAGGCTATCTCTTTTGAGACCTGATATGCACAGGCATCTGAAATAAAAAGTGCCTTTTCATCACCGCTGTCCACCATCTCATTTATTTTATTAATATCTGCTGTTCCGAGATATGCTGCGTATCCTCCTTTCTGGGTAATCATCTCAATAACCTCATCTTCGGTATATTTTCCGCTGTAACAAAGATGAACCAGGTCGCCGACGGGCAATGAGCCGGTACGTTTTATGGAAAAAGGACCGTCACCGTCGTAAGCATTATTAACATCCACAACATTGCCTTTCCGGTGTGCAGCAACCGAAATTCCGCCCATACCGATCGTGGCAACTATCAGGTTAAGATCGTTGTAATCAGCGTGGTGGGCCTTAGCATATCTTCTTGCAAAATATTTTTGATTCAGGGCATGGAAAATGGATTTGCGCTCAAACAGAGGATGCCCGCTAACCCTTGCCAGGTCATCCATCTCGTCAACAGAAACGGGATCTGTAAGAAGGGGTTTGGCATTGATTTTATTTGCAATTTCATAAGCGATGAGGCCACCGAGGTTTGTATGGTGAATTCCTTCCAAACCGGCTTTCAGGTCGTGAACCATCTTTTTATTTACTTCATAAACACCTGCATTCAGGGGCTTTAACACACCACCACGGCCAACAACAATTTCAATTTCATCAAAGTCGGCATCATTATCTGTCAACTCTTTCAACACAGCTTCGGTACGGTATTTCATCCTGGCTTCCATACCCTCTCCTTTCAAAATATCCAGCTTTTGAATATCATGTTTTATATTTTTCAGAAACAGTAAACTTGTTCCTTTATAAAGTGCAACCTGCGTTGTCTTTGTTTCAGGGTAAATAACGAGTATGTCTTTGTTTATCATAATTTTTTATTTTCGTAAAATTACATATTTCTCCGATACTGACCACCAACATCAAACAGTGAATTAGTAACTTGTCCGATAGTAGTATATTTTACAGCTTCAATCAAAGTTGCAAATACATTCTCATTATTTGCTGCTGTTTTCTGCAATCTAACGAGCCACTCCTCAGCTTCTTCTTTATATGTTTTTTTAAGATTTTCTACTGTTTTCAACTGTATTTCCTTTTCCTCTGGTGTTGCCCTGATAACTTCACCCGGGATTACTGTTGGCGAACCCTTTGACGAAAGGAAGGTGTTAACACCCATAATCGGTAATTTGCCCGAATGTTTCATCTCTTCATAATAAAGCGACTCTTCCTGAATTTTGCTTCGCTGATACATTGTTTCCATTGCTCCGAGCACTCCGCCACGTTCGGTTATCCTGTCAAATTCAGAGAGCACAGCCTCCTCAACAAGGTCGGTAAGTTCTTCAATGATGAATGAGCCCTGCAAAGGATTTTGGCTTTTGGCCAGTCCGAGTTCATGATTAATTATCAATTGTATTGCCATAGCCCGGCGAACAGATTCTTCTGTAGGGGTTGTAATTGCCTCATCATAAGCATTTGTGTGAAGCGAATTGCAATTATCATAAATAGCATACAAAGCCTGTAATGTAGTTCGTATGTCGTTAAAATCAATTTCCTGTGAGTGTAGCGACCGGCCTGATGTCTGGATATGATATTTCAGTTTTTGCGACCTGTCGTTACCACTATATTTCAATTTCATTGCCTTTGACCAAATTAGTCTTGCCACACGTCCCATAACCGAATATTCAGGATCGAGTCCGTTTGAAAAAAAGAATGACAGGTTCGGAGCAAATAAATTGATATCCATCCCTCTGGAAAGATAATACTCAACATAAGTAAAACCATTTGAAAGTGTGAGCGCCAGTTGTGTTATGGGGTTTGCTCCCGCTTCAGCAATATGATATCCGGAGATTGAAACAGAATAAAAATTCCTTATATTGTGTTTTGTGAAGTATTCCTGTACATCCCCCATCAACTTCAGCGAAAAGTCTGTTGAGAAAATACAAGTATTTTGAGCCTGATCCTCTTTTAATATGTCAGCCTGCACCGTTCCTCTGACTTTACTGATCGTGTCGGACTTAATCTTTTCATAAACATCTTCAGGCAATACCATATCGCCCGTTACCCCAAGCAGCATTAGTCCAAGGCCATCACTACCTTCGGGCAGTTCACCGTGATATTTGGGACGTTCGGTTCCCCTGTCCTTGTAAAACTTTTCTATTTTAGCTTCAGTCTCTTTTTCAAGGCCATTTTGCTTTATATAAATCTCGCATTGCTGGTCAATGGCAGCATTCATAAAATAGCCTACCATCGTCGGGGCAGGGCCGTTAATTGTCATCGAAACAGAAGTTTTCGGATCAGACAGATTAAAGCCCGAATATAATTTCTTAGCATCATCCAGACAGGAAATCGAAACACCAGAGTTTCCGATTTTACCATAAATATCAGGTCTGAGGTCAGGATCCTCACCGTAAAGGGTTACCGAATCAAAGGCCGTTGATAATCTTTTGGCAGGCATTCCAAGAGAGACATAATGAAATCTTTTGTTGGTTCTTTCGGGTCCGCCTTCACCGGCAAACATTCTGGTAGGATCTTCACCTTCGCGCTTAAACGGAAACACGCCGGCAGCATAAGGAAACTCTCCCGGAACATTTTCAAGGAGATTCCATTTTAAAATGTCGCCCCAGGCCTTATATTTAGGAAGTGAAACTTTAGGTATCTCCGTATGCGAAAGAGATTCAGCGTGTGTTGTAAGTTTAAATTCCTTATCCCTTACTTTAAACACGTAAAACTTCGCCTTGTACGACCTAACCTTTTCCTCCCAGGTTTTCAGTATTATTTTATTATGTCCGTCAAGGTCAAGTTCCGTTTTCTTATACTGGTCTTCAAGAACCTCAACAGCAGGACTATTATCTTTTCCCTCTTTTGTCAGTATCTCCAGAGTTGTATTTATAGCATACAATCGTTGTGCAATATCAGCCTGTTGCTCGGCCCACCGGTTATAATTACGAATTGTTTCTGATATTTCCGAAAGGTAACGAATACGGTTTGGTGGAATAATATAAACCTTGTCGGGAAGAACATCATCATTATCATCTTCAATATGCGCTTTGAAATCAACACCTGTCTTTTCAGCAATTTTATCAATCAAAGCATTAAAGAGGTGATTCACGCCAGGGTCGTTAAATTGTGAGGCAATGGTCCCATACACCGGCATATCATCAAAACTTTTGTCCCACAAAAGATGATTACGCTGGTATTGCTTTTTAACATCCCGCAGTGCATCAAGTCCGCCGCGCTTATCAAATTTGTTAAGAGCAATCAGATCGGCATAATCCAGCATATCAATTTTTTCCAACTGTGTGGCTGCACCATAATCGGGAGTCATAACATAAAGAGTTATGTCGCTATGGTCAACGATAGTAGTGTCGGATTGGCCTATTCCGGATGTCTCAAGAATTATGATGTCAAAATCTGCCGCCTGAACAATAGTTTCGGCATCTTTCACATATTTCGACATCGACAGGTTCGACTGTCGCGTAGCAAGTGATCGCATATAAACATTGTCGCTGTTTATGGAATTCATCCTGATACGGTCGCCAAGCAAAGCACCGCCGGTCTTACGTTTAGACGGATCAACAGAAATAATTGCAATGGTTTTACCCGGATATTTCAGAAGAAAACGTCTTACAATTTCATCAACCAGTGAGGACTTCCCGGCACCGCCCGTACCTGTTATTCCAAGAACCGGTGATTTCTTTTTATCACCCTTTTCACCCAGATTTTTAAGAATATCCTTAACACTATCTCTATCGTTTTCTGCTGCTGAGATTAATTTTGCAATTGAATTAATATCTCTTTTCTCAATATCTTCAACCTTGATTTTTATATTTTTCCCGGTTGGGAAGTCAGATTTTTGCAACAAGTCGTTAATCATTCCCTGCAATCCCATTTCGCGGCCATCGTCAGGAGAATAAATTCTTTCGATTCCGTATTTGTGAAGCTCTTCCTGTTCCGAGGGAAGAATTACACCTCCGCCTCCTCCAAATATTTTTATGTGTCCGCAGCCTTTTTCCTGGAGTAGGTCATGCATATATTTAAAAAACTCAATGTGACCGCCCTGATAAGATGTTATTGCAATAGCCTGCACGTCTTCCTGCTGTGCGCAATCAACTATTTCTATTACTGAGCGGTTATGCCCAAGATGAATAACTTCGGCACCTGTAGCCTGAATGATACGACGCATAACGTTTATCGCAGCATCGTGCCCATCGAAAAGAGAGGCTGCCGTTACTATTCTGATATGATTCTTCGGTTTGTAAATTTCAGTTGCTTGCATCTTTAGCTTGTATTTGTCAAAAGATTAATAGATGCAAAGATAAATAAAGTTTGAAACTCAGATGCAATAGAAAACTCTTTTGTGTTCAATTGCTTAATCCGGATTAAAAAATATCCTGCAATTTGAAATTTTCAATTTTTTATCATTTCAATTATAAATTTTTGTAAAATTGTAGTGTGATTTAAAAATGATATGGCTATGACAAAACAAATCGTGTTTGCAATTACTTTGCTGATTACCCTGGGAGTTTTCAGCTGGACAATGTCAAGAATTTTTTCTTACTTCAAACTTACAAAACCGTTTCCGGTTGGAGAGTGGGGTAAGCGTATCAAACTTGTTCTGAAAGTGGCTTTCGGGCAAACCAAAATTTTCAGGTTTCCGGTCATTGGCTTTCTGCATGCTCTTGTTTTTTGGGGTTTTATGGTCATTCTGTTTGGCAGTATTGAAATGCTCATTGACGGACTGTTCGAAACGGAAAGGTCTCTTAGCTTCCTGGGTTGGTTCTACAATTTTATGATGGCTTTCGGAGATATTTTCGCACTGATAATCGCCATTGCCATTCTTGTGTTTATTGCCCGCAGACTATTTGGGCATATCAAAAGGTTTAGCGGAATTGAGATGAAACACGTTTCGCACTATGATGCCAACATAGCTCTGACGATCATTTTCTTTCTTATGATCTCCCTGCTTGGGATGAATACGTTTTATATTCTGCAAGAACCTGAAACCTACAAAGGTGTGTTTCCTGTAAGCAACTATATTATTCAGCACTCTTTTATAACAGGGAACCTCAGCCCGCATACGATGCATTTCTGGCATGAGTTCTTCTGGTGGACACACATTCTGCTAATATTCCTGTTTGCTAATATTTTACCATACTCAAAACACTTCCATGTTTTTATGTCGATACCTAATGTATTGCTTTCTCGCCTTGAGCCATTAGGCTATCTGTATAATATGCCCGAAATTACAAAAGAGGTTAAGATGATGATGGACCCTGATGCCGCTTTCGCCGACCCACCGGAAGGAGAAGAAGAGGTTGGGAGATTTGGCGTTAAGGATGTAGAGGATATTACCTGGAAAAACTATCTTGATTCTCTTACTTGTACCGAGTGCGGAAGATGTACTTCTGTCTGTCCGGCAAACCTTACAGGTAAGATGTTATCGCCACGAAAAATCATAATGGACGTGAGAGCCAGGATGAAAGAAAAAGGCCCGGGATTGGTTAAAGATAAAAATTTTGATGACGGCAAAGCATTGCTGATGAACTACATAACTCCCGAGGAATTATGGGCTTGCACAACCTGCAACGCCTGCGCCCAGGAGTGTCCGGTAAATATTAACCATCCTTCTATTATTATTGATTTAAGGCGCTATATTGTTATGGAAGAATCGGCAGCACCGGGAGAGCTGAACACTATATTTACAAACATTGAAAATAATGGGGCTCCCTGGCAGTTTTCGCCTGAAGACAGAATGCTTTGGGCTGAAGGTTTGGAAATGAATGTTTTATCAAAATAAACATTATAATAATATGATAAAATCAATCAGACTTACGAATTTTTATAGTTTTAAAGAAACAACAATTGATTTAAACCACGATCAGAATATTTTAATTGGAATCAACGGTTCGGGTAAATCAAATTTCTTTAACGCCATACGATTGTTAAAAGAAGGTGTGGCGGGAAAAGGACTTCAGGT
>JAOZOC010000369.1 GCA_029933495.1 Bacteroidales bacterium | reverse complement strand
ACCCCAGCTCTTTCGGATTTACAATCCGAAAGTAAATATCCGGGATCTACAATCCCCAATAAATGATCTGGATAATTGAATTACACCTGCCCGACACAACTAATTCCAATCCATACAGGCACGGACAGATTGTTAGGAATTCTGAATAGAAATGGGTTACATTCCAAATTGGAAAATCCATATATTAATATCCAAATAAAAACTACAATAATTTTCAGCAATAATTTATTATCTTTGCATAAAAACAATTCAAGATATGAATACACGGACAATATCTATAGACTTGCCCTCTGATATATTTCTGGCTCTGAATGAAACAGAGAGTGAATTAACGCAACGAATTAAAATTTCCTTAGCTATTCGGCTTTACAAACTACAAAAACTCACAATTGGAAAAGCTGCACAGATTTCAGGACTCTCCAGGCTGCAATTTGAAACTATATTATCAGAGAATGAAATTCCAATATCAAACTTAACAATTGATGATGTAATTTCCGACATAGAAAAGTTGAAATAGCATGAAAAACGGACTTGTTATTGCCGATTCCGGCCCAATATTTTCATTAGCAATTATTGACAAGCTTGAAATACTAAATATTTTATTTGATAGCATTAGAATTCCACTTGCAGTTTGGGAAGAGATAACACGAGATAAGAAGACAGAACATTATCAAAGAATTCATTTATTCTTCCACGACAAAACACAACAGATTAAAGGGTTTAACGAATTGTCATTTTTAATGGACTTCGGTGAGTCTGAATCGGTCATTTTATACAAGGAATTGCAAGCAGACTTTCTTTTAATTGATGATAAAAAAGCTCGTAAAATTGCTGAGAACTTTGGACTAAATTGTATCGGGACTATTGGTTTATTATCAGTTGCAAGAGATAAAAAGATAATTTCGGAATTAAAGCCACTATTCGAAACCTTTCTTCAGAATAAGCGGTTTTACTCAATCGCGTTATTAAATACTATTTTAGCAAATCATAAGGAAAACAGAATAAACTTACGACCTTAACTCCCACTCTTTCGGTTTTACAATCCGAAAGTAAATATCCGGGGATTTTCAATTCCAAATAAATAACCTGAGTAATTGAATTACACCTGCAGGTCAACTTATTCCGTCAATAGCTGCACATACTGATTGCCAAAAAGCTATGAAAGCTCAAATTTTTTCATTCTTCTGTCAAGCGACTGCCAGGAAATATTCAGCATTTCAGCAGTTTTTGATTTATTGTTATTACACTTTTCGAGAGCCTTTTTAATTAACCGTTTTTCTGACAGTTCAAGATCATAAATCTGAACATCAGGCATATTTGCCTCAACACTATCCATCATTTCAGGCGATTTGTTTATCATAAAATCAGAAAGTTTCAGAATACCACCTTCACATAAAATAAGTGCTCTCTCAACTAAATTTCTAAGCTCTCTGATATTTCCGGGAAAGGGATACTTAACTAATTCTTTTGAAATTGCAGGATCAACCTTATTAATTTTAGTTCCAAGCTTTTCAATATAAAACTTAATAAAATAATCCAAAAGAAGAGGAATATCCTCCTTTCTTTCTCTCAAAGGAGGCAGATGAATAATAAAAGAGCTAAGGCGATGATACAGGTCAAGCCTGAATTCCTTTTTATGAGCCATACTCTCAAGTTCCATATTTGATGCGGCAATCACCCTGACATCGACATTCAGCGAATCGTGCGATCCTATTCTTGAGACAGTTCGTTCCTCAAGCACTCTTAGCAACTTAGCCTGCTGGCTGGCCGGCATATCACCAATCTCATCAAGAAACAGAGAGCCGTTATTTGCAATTTCAAACCAACCTGCTTTATTCTCAATTGCTCCTGTAAATGAGCCTTTCTTGTGTCCGAAGAACTCACTTTCAAACAATGTTTCAGGGACTGCAGAGCAGTTCACCGAATGGAAAAACTTCTTTTTCCGGTTACTCATAAAATGAATTCCTTTGGCAACAAGCTCTTTACCCGTACCACTTTCTCCGGTAATTAAAACAGTAGTATTTTCAACATTAGCCACTTTAGTCATCATAGCAATTACATGTTGCATCTCCCTGCTCTTACCAATGAGCTGAACACCTGCACTTTTTTGGACTTCATTTGAAATTAATGAGTAATTCTTCTCAAGCTCCTTATATTTTTGATTTAGAGTTATAAACCTGGTTGTCCTCTGTATTGCGAGGTTTATATCCATTAACCTGAAAGGTTTTGGGAAAAAATCAGCAGCACCATAGCGCATTGCTTCAATAACACTCGTCATATCACCATGGCCTGATATCATAATAACCTCTATTTCAGGGAAATTCTCCTTCACTCGCTTCAATACGGACAAGCCATCCATTTCAGGCAGTCTGATATCAAGAATCATTATATCAACTGGTTTTGTTTCCAGTATTTTAAAAGCTTCGGAGGGGGCAGCAGCTTTAAAAACCTCAAACTTATTATTAGAAAGAAATTCTGCAATTTCTTCCCTTACTCTTTTTTCGTCATCAACTACAAGTATTTTTATCTTTTCCATCAGTCGGATTTATTAGAAACTGACAACTTCTTTACTATTATGTTTAGGTAACAGAACTGTCATCTTTGTAAATTTGTTTATTTCACTTTCAACATTAATCTCTCCTTTCATCTCTTTAACAATACCATAAGTGACCGAAAGGCCAAGTCCGGTACCATTTTCAACATCTTTAGTTGTAAAAAACGGATCAAAAATATTCTCCTGGGTTTCAGGAGAAATTCCGGTTCCATTATCTACAATCTCTATATAAACATTATCAGTATCTGAGAAACTGTTAATCGTGATAGTTTTTCTATATTCAATATCATTAATCAATGCCTGCTTTTCGTCAACTGCAAATTTTGCATTTGATAACAGGTTCAGAATAATTTGCTCTAATCTGTATTTATTACCGCGGGTAAAGCATTCTTTTTCACCAAGATTAAGATCAATTTCAACATTATGATTCACATATTGAGCTTCTACAAGCGACAAAGCATTTTTTATTACATCTTTCACATTCACCATTTCGATTGCAGCAACCTGCTGATCGCGCGAAAATACTCTGACGTGATTAATTATCTGTCTTATGCGGTCAATATCATCAAATAATGCATTTATTTTTTTTACCAAATAATCTTGCGAAATACCGTCCACCGAGAGTTTAAAAAGCATATTATCAAGTCCCATTGAAATACTGCCAAGCGGCTGGTTTATTTCATGTGCCATACCTGCAGAAAGCTCACCCATAGACTCAAGCTTGGATTTTTGAATTAAAAGTTGTTGTTGCTTTTCACGTTTTTTCAACTCTTTTTTCACCCTTTTCTCAAGTGTCAGGTTTAACTGTTTCAATTCATCTTCAGCCAGGATTTTCTCCTTAATTTCATGCTGAAGGTCTTTTGTTCGCTCTTCGATTATTTTTTCCAGCTCCTCATTTAGCATCCGAAGATTTTCTTCAGCCTCTTTACGCTTTAACTCCTGAGCCATCAACTCCTTCTGGAGGACAATCCCTTTTCCAAGCTCCTCGACAAGAGATATTAACTTTTTAGTCTCTACGGGCTTTATCAAAAAACTGTTAACACCAATCTTTATGGCATCCATAAAATATTCAGCTTCTCCATAGGCACTCAGGATAACAATCCTGACGCGCTGATCTTCCTTTCTTATAACATCAATCATCTCCAGGCCATCCATCACAGGCATCTGAATATCAGTAATTATCAGGTCGGGTTTTACTTTTTCGTAAACTTCAAGGCCCTCTTTTCCGTTCTGAGCAACATAGA
This sequence comes from Bacteroidales bacterium, assembly GCA_029933495.1. Classification (GTDB taxonomy): domain Bacteria; phylum Bacteroidota; class Bacteroidia; order Bacteroidales; family JAADJA01; genus JAADJA01. The sequence continues at coordinate 349 of JAOZOC010000369.1, read as the reverse complement.
GTCGCTCCACATACTTTTCAAGTATCCGCTCATAGATTGCTCTTAAAAGCTCTTCATCCTCAACAAATAAAACAGAAATATCTAACTTACCCACTTATTTCAATTTTTGAAGTATCATTTTTTTTGCAAAAATAGGGATTATTTTACAATCCTAACCTCATGCAGCTCTATGTAAAGCTTGTAAATTAATTAAATGTAACGTATAAAAAGAAAGATAGTTGCAATTTTAATTTCATAACATCGCAGTATAGTTTTTGCGTACCTATTTGTCTCCATTGCTATCAATTGTGCACCGAAAATGCTTATGTTTGCAAAGAAATAAAATTTTAACAAAAATGAAAATACTTTT
>JAOZOC010000368.1 GCA_029933495.1 Bacteroidales bacterium | reverse complement strand
TCCATCTTTTGGCAGACAATGGCCACCAACACCTATCATCGGAATAAGCAATCCTCCTGAAGGTACTGCAGTTGGATCATCATTTGCGTTATCCTGCTGCGACAGGCGTTCATTTATTTTTTCTCTGACCTGATAGAAATCAATATTGTTGTCGTCGCAGTACCTGACAATTTCTGTGGCAAATGCAATTCTGACATCGCGGTAAGCATTTTCCAGTGTTTTTTCAATTTCAGCTGTTAGGCTATTTGTCTCAAACAGTTCGCCATTTGTAACAATGTGTGAATACAAATGCTTTATCATTTTTGGAGTCTCGGGATGCAAACCTGCAACTAATTTATCGGAGCCTGCCACACGCTCAACGAGTCTTCCTGGCATCACTCTGTTAGGACTGTTGCCAAGTAAAATATTTTCACCCTCAATTAATCCGTATTTTTTAAAATGCTCCTTGATAACTGTTGCCATAGAAGAAGGAGCAAGCGTCGATTCAAAAATAATTAGCGGAACTTTATCTTCCGGTTTTTTTTGCAAAGCCTCCGCTAGCTTTGTCAGTCCTCCGAATAAAGGGCCATAATCAGGTCCAAAACCTTTTTTGTCTGTCTGGATTGAAATGAGAATCACATCCGCATCTCTCAATTGGTCATAATCGTGAGTAGCACTTAAGATTCCATCTGCGACGTTCCGCGCAACAATATCATTCAGGCCCGGTTCAATCCCACCTATAACAGACCTTCCCGAATTAATTGCATTAACCTTCCATCCGGAGTTTGTGGAATTTCGTTGAACTACAAGAACTTTTGCAGGTTTATCAGTCCCAATTTTTATTCTTTCATCTGCAAGAAGAGCAGCCATTGGCATACCAACAATTCCAGGTCCTATAACTGCAATTTTATTTACTTTCCAGTCAAATATTGTCTTTTTATTTAATCTTATTTTCATTTTTTATATAATAATTTATTAGTCAATAAATTGGTTAAACCAGAGTTCAAGGGATAATAAACCCCATAATGCTCTTCCGAATGGTCTCTCGGAATTCAATAAAAGGTCAATCTTGTCAGGGTTGAAAATTCCTCTCTCTTTTGCATTTTTTGATTGAAGAATTTCACGAACAAATTCAGACACTTCACCATTTTTCATCCAGATATGCAAAGGTACCGGAAAACCCATTTTGTCCTTCCTGTTATATATCGTAGGTGGTAAAATATCTTTGACTGCTTTTTTTAAGAGATGTTTCATCTCTCCACCTTTAAATTTCATAGCTGCCGGCATTTTAGAAACAAGGTCGACAATCCTTCTGTCGAGCAAAGGAACTCTTGATTCCAGAGAAGCTGCCATACTGACTCTGTCTTCAACCTGGAGTAGTCCAGGTAAACTTCCGAACATATCAAAATGAGTCATTTTATTGTAGAATGATTTTGTATCAGGATTATTAAAAATTTTCTGAAAATGCCGGAATACCTTTTCTTTGTCAAAATCCTTTATGAAATCATCAGTAAAATAATCCATTGATGAACTGCTTCGGTCAAGCAGGTTGAAATAGCTTCTGTCCATTTCTTCGAAAGCGCCTTTGCGCCAAAAGTCCCTGATCATTGGTATGTACCTATGAATATAAGGGAGATTAGGTATAATGGAAGATAGAGAAACGATGTGTTCACCCTCCTCATTAGTTTCCTTAATAGCACCCTTGATAGCCTGCCCGAAATAGGCAACCATATAGCGGGCGTATCCTCCAAAGATCTCATCACCTCCCTGGCCTCCAAGGGCTACCGTGACATTTTGTTTTGCAAGTTTTGAAACCATATATTGGGGGAAAGAGCCGGGGCCTGCAACAGGCTCATCCAAATGATATATTAATTTAGGTAGTATTTCTGTGAAATCTTTTGCAGTTGGGTAAATGGTGTGAATTTTTGCTCCGGCCTTTTTCGCAACTTCTCGCGCGTATTTTGTTTCGTCGAAATCTTCACTTTCACTAAATGCACCTGTAAATGTCTGTAAGTTGTCAAGATAATTTGAAGAAATTAAAGTAACGATACTCGAATCCATTCCCCCGCTGAGATATGTGCCCACTGGAACATCGCTTCTCAACTGAATTTTAATCGTATCATCAAGTAATCTTTTTAGTTCATTAACGAAAAAATGTTTTGTATGATCGTGATCAAGATGAAAATCAGGTTTCCAGTATTTAACCTGATTTGTTTTCATCGTATTCAGGTTAATTGTGATATAATGTCCAGGAAGTACTTTCCTGATATCTTTAAATAGTGTTTTATCACCTAAAATAAATTGAAATGTCAGATACTCATTCATTGAGTCATAGTCAGGTTCTGCTTTTACTGACGGGTGTGCAAGTATAGCTTTTATTTCTGATGCAAAAATGAACTGTTCCTTTTTATCAGAAAAATACAAAGGTTTAATGCCAAAATGATCACGAGCTATGAAGATATTTGATTTGACCTTGTCATAAATTACAAAAGCAAACATCCCATTAAGCAGATCAACGCACTTTTCTCCATACTCCTCATACATCTTTAGAATTACCTCAGTGTCTGAATTAGTCTCAAACCTATATCCACGAACTATTAAGGAATCCCTTAATTCAATGTAGTTATAGATCTCTCCATTAAAGATTATTGTGCAAGAGCCGGAAGTCATAGGTTGTCTTCCGTTTTTTATATCAATGATAGAGAGCCTTTTATGATAAAAACCTATTTGGTTATCAATAAAGTATCCCTCATCATCAGGGCCCCGATGACTGATTTTATCAGCCATTTCCTTTAATATCCTTAACTCAGGAGGATTATGGCTTTTATTTACTATTCCGACTATTCCGCACACTTAATTGATGTTTTAGTTTTGTAAGATAGTTAAATTTATCCTTTCTTGCATTTTGTGATTTTGATTTTGTGCAAATATAATATATATCACCTATACAGAGAGTACGAATTTAATATTGTTATGTTTCAAACAGAATATCTGGTTTTATAAATATTTTTTCTATTTATTATTATTACCAACTTGCCTCAGATGTAGCATCTCCGATAGTTCTAAATATTATCCAATATCGTAGAGTATATAATGCTATCCAAACATTATAATAAGTGCATTAAACTTGTATTATGTTGAGATTCAGTGTATAATGTTTTGTGGTATAATTGTTTAATGAGCTCTATCATAATAATTAATTTTCATTAGTATGAATAGAATAAATCACAATAATTATAACAGGCAAATTCGTTTAAGGATATCATTTATTGGTTTTACTATATTAATGCTTGTTTTGTATGGGAGTATTTTATTCGTATAAGAGTGTAACCCATTGAGGACAGGAGCTGACGAATGCTGCAAAGTGGCGATAAAATCTTTTATGGGCCCAAGTTTTTTCTTATAGACATCAATTGAATAACTCATTTCCTTCCTTTATTTTTTTGTTTTCGTCACGAGTATTTCGATGACAGGGTGCAACTGTAAAACTTTCATTAACCATTTTCCCCTCGTGTCTATTTCGGGTTAAACAGAGTCAGTCGTTCCCTTCTGATACAATATTATGAAATTTATAAATGAAAAATACGTATTATTGAGTAGAATTTAAAATTGTCCGATTTTTAGGGGTCTAAACCATGATTAAGCCGCCCATTTGATTGTAAATAGCGTGATATTTCGCGTGCAAGATTATCTGCACCGTTGGAATTCCAATGCGTATCATCTAAATGATAAAGTAATTTCTTGTTTTTCAGTTGATTGAATATTTTAGATACATTTATTGAGCTAACTCTTAAACTTTGAAGTTCTTTGTACAGAGTATCTAAATAGTTTGGTTGATGCTCAAGAGGGACTAATTCATAGTACGTAGTTTCCTTATTTGGTATTGGAACAAATATGAACTGAATTCCAAGAGAATCACATTTATCAGAATACGATTTAATTATTTGTGCGTGCTTTGCAGCATTTTTATAATCAGCCATATCTTCAACTTTTTTACCTTGTAAAAAGAACATATTACTTTGAGGAGACTTAATCCCATGTCCTTTTGAATTTGAGATGTACGAAATTAAAAAATTATGATAATTGCTTTTGTAAATTTCATCAAGGAATGAAAGAAGAATAAGTGCACGAGGGTTGTATTTAATAATATCTAATGTGTTTGAAATATCT
>JAOZOC010000367.1 GCA_029933495.1 Bacteroidales bacterium | reverse complement strand
ACTACTAATTATCTGGTATTATGGTAGATATACGCTAAGTTGACGCGTATGCCCTCAAGGAAGGAGGTATGATAAAAATAAGTTTCAATCTTTTAAAAGATTACATTAACGTTGTTGTTGAAGATAACGGTGTTGGGAGAGAAAACGCAAGAAAAATGAAAGAACAAAACAGGCCCGGTCATAAGTCAATGGCGATGAATATCACTAAAGAAAGGCTGTCCCTTCTTAATAAAAAGGCAAGAAGGAATATATCTATTCAAATAACAGATTTATACGATGTTAATAGAAAGGCCAACGGGACAAAGGTCGTGCTCAATATTCCATTTGTTTTTGTAAGTTAGATTTTTTTACTATCTTTGCTTTGTTTTTACTAATTCTTAACAGAGCCTGCACCGAATTTCGGTGTTTGTGAAGCAAGGTTGTTTTGAAGTAGTTAAATCCCGATAAACGAGGAAAGGAATCAGGTTTAAAATTTTGCAAAGTTTATCAGTATGGACATGATTTCTTTCGGTATACTTTTTATCAGGCTAAACCCTAAATTTATTTAATTGACAAGGACTATTATCATAGATGATGAATCGAATGCCCGGACTATTGTTGGCGACATTGTAAGGTTGTTGCCTGATAAGTTTATGATCGTTGATGAAGCCTTTGACATTAAAAGTGCTAAAAAGGCTATTGCAAGGCATAATCCCGATCTCGTGTTACTTGACATTGACCTGCCTGATGGAAATGCTTTTAAGTTATTGGAGGATTTAGGGTCTGTTAATTTCAAAATTATTTTTATAACAGCCTACTCCGAATTTGCGGTTCAGGCTTTTAAATTTAGTGCCCTTGATTATATCCTGAAACCGGTAGTTTCATCCGACTTGTTGCAATCACTTGAAAAAGTTACAAAAACTATTGAACTGGAAGATATAAAAATTAAACTCGACAGTCTGCTGTCAAATATAAATAATCATCCGACTAAGAAAAAACTTGTATTAAAGTCAGCCGATTCAATTATTTCAGTTGATATCGCCGATATCTATTTTTGCGAATCGGAAGGTGGCAGTTATACAAGGTTCCATTTTGATGAACGGAAAAACATACTGGTTTCAAAAGCGTTAAAAGAGTTCGACAATTTGTTGTGCAGTTTCAATTTTTTCAGGGTTCATAAATCATACCTTGTAAACCTTGATAAAATTATCAGGTTTAACAAGCAGGATGGTGGTTCAATTGTTTTAAGCAATAAAATAGAAATTCCTGTTTCATTAAGAAGAAGGGAAATGTTTCTCGAACGTTTTCAGGCATTGTAATCTGAAACGCCACTTTTATAACAGCTCATTAACACCTTTTTTATTTATTTTGATTGCGTTAAATCCTAAAATCAGAGCGTTTAACAAATAATTCCCGGCGTTAAACAGAACGGTCTGTTATATTCGGTTAAGGCATATTACTTTTGGTGAAAATCATTAAAACTTATGCTATATGAAAACATTACTTTTTACATTAATTTTGAGTTTGGTAGTGCTAAACTCTTATTCACAAAACAACATTGGAATTAACACAGCAACTCCCGACCCTTCGGCTGCACTAGATATTACAGCAACCGATATGGGACTTCTCATTCCACGTATGACAACATCCGAACGTATCAACATATCATCACCTGCAAACGGGCTGATGGTTTTCGATACCGATACCCGGAGTTTTTGGTTCTATGATGGAAATGCAACAACATGGAAAAATTTTAGCAGCGCAGGAAGTAATTATTCCATCTATGATTCAGACGGTGATACCTTCATTTCTGTCGAGGAGAACCCGGATGACGATACTCCAAGAATCTATATAGCCGGGACTGAAAAGTTCAGATTTGGTACTATGGGGATTGAAGTGTTAAACACCGGTAATTCGGTCTATATTGGTGAAGGAGCCGGAAATAATGACAATTTGAATGAACATGGGAATGTTGGAATCGGAACAGCGGTTCTTGAAAACTCAACAAACCGGAATGCACTGGTTGCTGTTGGTGATTCAGCTCTGTTTAATAACGGTATTGGTTCATCGAATAATTATCACGGAACAAAAAATAGTGCCATTGGCTCAAAATCACTTTTTTCAAATACAACAGGGTACAGAAATACTGCAGTAGGTTATTATTCAATGTACTTAAATACAGAGGGACAAAGAAATTTTGCAGGTGGCGCTTCTGCATTATACAGCAATCAAACAGGTAATAACAATACGGCAACAGGGAATAATGCAGCCTATTCAAATACTTCAGGTAAGCGAAACACAGCTACCGGAAGTCAGGCATTGTATTCGTCAACTACCGGAAATAATAATACCGTTAACGGATATAAGGCGCTTTATAGTAATACCTCAGGTTATTCAAATGTAGCAATAGGAATAAACAGTTTGCATAATAATACCGACAGAAGTAATCTAATAGCCATAGGTGACTCGGCTTTATTTAATAATGGCACTGGTACTACTTCACCTGATGAAGCAATAGAAAATACTGCAGTGGGGTCTAAGTCACTTTTCTCCAACACAACAGGATATGGAAACACGGCTACCGGCTACCAGGCCCTTTATTCCAACACTTCCGGAAGTGAAAATTCTGCTTTTGGGTACATGGCCCTTTATTTAAATAACAACACAGGATATAATACTGCAATTGGTTCATTGGCATTAATGGGCAATACATCCGGATCTCAAAATTTTGCAGGTGGATACAAATCATTAGTCGGAAATATTTCCGGAACATATAATACGGCAGTCGGTTCTAATTCTTTAAAAATAAACTCTTCCGGTGATCAAAATACAGCTATTGGATACAAAAGCCTGGAGAATAATACGACCGGTTCTCACAACACAGCCGTTGGCTCGGATGCAGGACCGATATCAGGATCACCAAGTTTAAGCAACACCGGAGCATTTGGGTATCAGGCGAAAACAACCGCAACCAATGAAATCAGGATAGGAAATTCATCCATTATGAGCATTGGCGGTTTTCAAGACTGGACAAATGTTTCGGATAAAAAATTTAATAAGAACATTGAAGAAAATGTAGTGGGTCTTGATTTTATTATGAAACTGCGACCGGTAACTTACAATCTTGATATTGAAAAAATAGACGATTTTTTGAGTATTCCCGATTCATTAAGAAGTGATGAAATACAAAAAAAAGCCGCACTCGATAAGGAAGCAATTATCCAAACAGGATTTTTAGCAGAGGAGGTAGAACAAGCAGCACAATCCCTTGGATATGATTTCAGTGGTGTGGATGCCCCGAAAAACGAACACGACTTTTACGGGTTGCGCTATGCCGAGTTTGTTGTACCTTTAGTTAAGGCAGTTCAGGAACAACAGGAATTGATAGAAAGACTAAGCAATATTGTTGAAAAACAAAATGCACGGATTAATGAGCTAAAATCGAAAATTGATAGTTTAGATGATCCGAAATAGTTTATTATAAACTTTTAAAACAAACAATATGAAAAAGTTAATAATTATAATTTCCATTTTTCAAATAGGTGTTTTGCAATTGTTACCTGCACAAACACTTACAAATAATGGTGCAGTTCTTTCATTGAAAAGCAGTTCTTCATTGACAATCAAGGGTGATTTTTTAAACCTTGATGATGGAAATATAGGGAATGCCGGTGATTTATATATTTCAGGCAACTGGGTTAATAATGCAACGTCAGGAGATCTGTTGATAGGAACAGTTGGCACTGTACATTTTAACGGATTATCACCACAATATATTGACGGTAGTGCCAAAACATATTTTGGTAATTTACATATCCAAAATGATGTCAGTCTTAACACCGAGACTTCAATAATAATGTCCTTATTGTTAGATGGCGCTTCACTGAACCTCCTAAACAAAAGTTTAATAATGATGTTAGGTTCTCCAATAAACGGAGCCGATGCATCAGGATATATTATTGCTGAAGGTACAGGTCGCGTGTCCCAGGAAGTGGGAATTAATGATGTTTTGTTTCCTATAGGGACAAGTTTGTCTTATGTCCCGATAACAATTAGCAAATCAGGTTCCCCAAAAAACTTTCGTGTAAGAGTATTCGGCGATGTTTTGGACGGTGGAACTTCCGGTACTACAATCCCGGAGATTGACAATTGCGTGAATATGACCTGGGAAATTGAGGAAA
>JAOZOC010000366.1 GCA_029933495.1 Bacteroidales bacterium | reverse complement strand
ATATCAAAATCTCTGCTATATCAGGAACAAGTATGGGTGCTATTGTAGGTGCATTTTTTGCTATGGGAGTTGAGCCAAATGAGGTTCTGGAATTGATTATCAAGGAGTCGGAGAGTACCAGGATATTCAAATCGTTAAAGCATTTTAAACGTATTACCGGTTTCTTCGACATTCCCTTATTTGGTGAGCACTTACACCGGTTTTGCGAAGCGAATGATTTTTCCGTATTAAAGATTCCGCTTTATGTTTCAGTTTCAAATCTTACAAAAGGAGAAAATGAAATCATCAGTAGCGGGCCTTTGATTGATTACGTGATCGCCTCGGCATCAATTCCTGTTATCTTTGAAACGAAGGTGATAAACGGAGACCATTATGTTGACGGGGGATTGACAAAAAACCTTGCTGCTTCCGTTTTGAAAGCAGACTGTGAAAAGGTAATAGGAATTCATGCAAATTATATTAACAAGAACCTCCAGATAAAAGGAATGAAGGATGTGGCTGAAAGGTCTTTTCAAATAGCAATATTCAATACTATCCTCGATGAGTTCAGGTATTGTGACTATGTTATTGACCCTCCACAAGCAAGAAAGTACAAGATTTTCGACTTCAAAAAAGCAAAAGAGATATTTACCGTTGGATACGAAGAAGGAGTAAAATTCCTTGAACGCTTGGTATAAAATAAAAGGCAGCATCTATATTTGTAGATGCTGCCTTATCCACATTTTTTCACTACTTTTCTATTGTCTCAAGTTGCAATTCTTCTTTCTTTTGAGCATTCTCAGGCTTGATTACATTATGTCTGTTTTTGACAATATTCATCTCATCAACAAGCCGCTTTGCTCCGGCATATTTATCAATGATAAACAGCACATAACGAATGTCAACCGAAATTGTACGTTGCAGTTCAGGCTCAAAAGCTATATCGCCGCTCATTGCTTCCCAGTTACCGTCAAATGCAATACCGATTAACTCACCATAGCCGTTCATTACAGGACTTCCTGAATTACCGCCTGTGATGTCAAGATTTGAAATAAAGCAAGTGTGCATTCTGCCGTTCTCTCCGTAAATACCATAATCTTTTTCTTCGTAAAGTTCTTTTAGTTTTGGAGGAACCACAAATTCCCAGTTGTCGGGATCTTCTTTTTCCATTACTCCTTTCAGAGTTGTGTAATAATCATAGAAAACAGCATCAGCCGGATAATATGGAAATACCTGTCCGTAGGTCATCCTCATTGTGAAGTTTGCATCGGGATAAAACTTTTTGTTCGGTTCCATTTCAAGCAATCCTGCCATAAAGAGTCTGTTCCCTTTTTCTCGTTTGTTGTATGCTTCACTTAGTATCTTGCTGTAATTTCCGTAATAATAATCTGTAAAAGCATTATAGAGAAGGAAAGCAGGATCTTTATCTATCTTCTTTGCCGATGGCTTTTCAAGCAAAGCATTTACCTTTTCAGGGGTTGTAAAGTTTGATTTATCAAAAACATAATCGGCATATTTACCAAAATCATTTTTATACTTTGAAGCAATATCTTTTAAAAATTGGGGCTGTTGCTCATTAGGAACATTTTTATAATACATCTCAAGCATAGCGGCAAGTAATTTTCTGTCAGTTGGTTCATTATAGTTTTTGAAATGTCTGTCTTCCCGTTTTTTTAACGATTCAACCATTTTATCCACCTTCTCTTTATCCATTTCTTTTTTGGAAATCTCGGCAGCCAGTCTTGAAAATGAATTGGCATATCCCGGCAATTCGCTGCCTCTCTGAATCGCTTCTCTCAGATAAATCCTTGAAAATTCATACTTTTCGATAGTTGAATAAGCATCACTAATCATTTTAAGGACATCACCATATTTTTCTTTTCTTATATTATCAGCATCTACCCAATTTGTAAACCTGTTTTCCAATTCAACTTTTTTGTCGTAAACATGAAGACGTTTTAATCCTTTTGTCTGTCCTATGTAGTATTTCCAATAGTTTGACGTACCGGCATATTTTGAAGCGTATTTAATTCTTACAGCCGGGTCAGCCTGCATATCTTCCATCATAATTTCTAACTTTTTATCTCTGATGGTTACAATGGTGTTGTTTGAGACATCAAGTGCCAGTTTAACCCCATAGGAAGTCATATAGCGGTCTGTACCTCCAGGATAACCAAGTATCATAGCAAAATCACCCTCTTTTACTCCTGCCACTGATATTGGCAATGAATGTTTTGGCTTCATCGGAACATTATCTTCCGAATATGATGCCGGGTTTCCGTCTTTATCGGTATAGACCCTGAACATTGAGAAATCGCCTGTATGTCTTGGCCACATCCAGTTATCAGTGTCAGCACCGAATTTCCCAATTGAAGAAGGAGGAGCACCCACAAACCTGATATCTCTGTAAACTTCATAAACAAACAGATAAAATTCATTACCCTCAAAAAAACTACGGACAGAGGCAGTATAGTGTGTACTATCAGTAGCTTCGGAGGTTATTTTCTTTGAGATTTTTCTTATAGCCTGCCATCTCGAATCTTCACTCATGGTATCGCTTAGAGTAGCTAGTACCATTTTTGATACGTCCTCAATCCTGACAAGGAAAGTTGCTTTCAGTCCAGGATTGGGTAGTTCGTCAGCCATTGTTTCAGCCCAGAATCCGTTTGAAAGATAATCGTGCTCAAGCGATGAATGAGCCTGGATAGAGCCGTATCCGCAGTGGTGGTTTGTGAGAAGTAATCCCTGATTGGAAATTATTTCACTTGTACAACCACCCCCGAAAATAGCAATTGCATCTTTAATACTTGAATGGTTGATACTGTAAATTTCTTCGGGAGTAAGATGTAGTCCCTCCTTCTGCATATCAACATAGTTCAACCTTTCGATGAAGATGGGGAGCCACATTCCCTCATCAGCCCTTGTCATTGGAGCCAGTCCAAAAACAATGGCAACTAAAATCAATATAGATTTTTTCATTGTAAAATTTGTTTTTTATCTTTTTATATTATTAAGAATGGTTGCAAATGTACATAAAAGATAAATCCGGTGTTTGTTAAAATGTTCTGAAATAAATCCAAATTCACTATATTTGCCACAATAAAACACAAACAGGTTTTGGTTATTATGTGCTGATTCGCGAATGCAAAGATTTTCTATGTGAAACATAAGATAATATTTTACGGATGGAGCAAGATTTTACTACTCTATTCTTTGGTAATCATTTTTCATTGCGAGGGTTTTACACAGAATGATACCGTTTATAAGAAAAAAACTTTCTTTCAACGTCTTGATTCTATAAAAAGCTGGAAACTTGAAAATGGGAGATCAACTTTAACTCCTTATTTTGCTCCGTCATATTCTCCTGAAATGCAGGTGATGTTTTCTGTAGGTGGTTTATTTACTTTTAAACTCAAACCTGAAAACCCGATTCTGTCACGGTCATCAATGCCATTTTCTTTTGCATACAGCACTAATGGTTCTGCCCAGGTAAGTATCAAAGCAAACATTTACGGGAAAGAAGATAAACTGAGGATGTCGGGTGAATACTGGTTGAAAAATATGCCTGATAATTACTGGGGAGTTGGTTATATAAATGCAACGGAACGACCCAAATCACTGGATACAACAGGTTATCACAGAAACTGGCATCAATTCAAATTTAAGATCGTTTACAGAATTTTTCCGAAATTTTATCTTGGGATGAATTACGACAATAATATAACGAAAACCAGTGAGATAAATGATTTTATGGCTACTGACGAGTATATTGAGGAGTTTGGCCCCGAAATAAGGAATTCAGGATTCGGAATGGTTTTCAGATACGACAGCAGGGATTTTCCTGAAAATGCATATAAGGGCTTGCTTATAGAACTGAGCGGAACAGGGTATGGAAAACACACTCCGTCAAATCATATATTTCAAGTTGCAGAACTTGATTACAGGCAGTATCAGAAAATTGTGAGGGAAGGAAGCACGCTTGCATGGGAGATCAAAACCAGAATAAGCAAAGGAGATGTGCCCTGGACAGAGATGTCGATGATAGGGACGCCTTTTGATTTGCGTGGTTACACCTGGGGGCATTACCGCGATTATAACATGTTGTTTGTATTAGCAGAGTACCGTTATATGTTTGGGCGAAAGAAAACAAGGAAGAACGGCGATAACTACGGGCCGTTCGGTTTTGTTG
>JAOZOC010000022.1:7993-15305 GCA_029933495.1 Bacteroidales bacterium | reverse complement strand
CTATTGGCATCCTCATTTCGCCCGGCCTGCCGATTGTCATAACGGCAACTTTTTTATTGTACTTTGTCAGCATAGCATCAAGTACCTCAAAGTTATTCTTACCAACTAGCTCAGGTACCTTTTCAAATTCAACTTTTTCCCTTGTAACATGTAAATGATAAAAGGTAGAATCATCTTTTGGAATCCCTTCTATTATCAAGGCTTTGATGCCAAGTTTTGCAAAAATCTGGGCACTTGTGCCGCCCACATTACTCTCTTTGATTCCGCCTGTTAACGGACTTTTTGCACCTAATGAATTTCTTCCGGAATTTGCTGCAGGTGTGCCGGAGAGAAGTCCGGGTGCAAATACCATTTTGTTGTTAGGACCTAAAGGATGACACTCGGGATCTACCTCTGCTGAAACGATTGTAGAGGTAAGGCCTCTACCGCCAAGCCCCATCCATTCTGCCGGTACTTCTTCAATTTTGTAACTTAGGTCTTTCATATTGACCCGGTAAATTTTGTCTGCCATTTTTATTCCTCCTTAAATTAAATTTTTATTAAAAAGTAAGTCATGTAATTATTTAGCCTCCAAATATACAAAAATAAATGAGACAAAATTCCATATTTTTTATCAAACCTAAAGGCATTATAAAAGCTAGAATAACAATGATTAAAACATTAGCAAACGGTTACAATCGAATACAATCGGGTAATACACGAATATAAATGTTTTTTAACCGACTTCGGGATTAGGCCGGATATACTTTTGCATCAACAACATTTTAAATCGTTCTTAACATTATTAATTTAAATATTTACTTTTAAAAACAAACTATTATGAACACTTTAAGAAACAGAGTACAGCTAATCGGAAACCTGGGGAAAGACCCTGAAATTAAAGCTTTTGACAATGGTAAAAAAGTTGCAAGATTTACAATGGCAACATCCGATACTTACAAAAAGGAGGGTGGCGAAAAGGTCACAGAAACACAATGGCACAACATCGTTGCATGGAACGGCACAGCCGGCATAGTTGAAAAGTTCCTGAAAAAAGGAAATGAAGTGGCCATTGAAGGCAAACTGACATCCCGCAGTTGGGATGACAAAGATGGCAATAAACACTACATAACCGAAGTGATTGCTAATGAGATTTTGTTGATGAAATCGGAGAAATAGGATTACCGGAATCTGTATAGTTGAAAACCTTTCAGGTCGTTGCAGGATATTGTTTCTGGGCACTTGAAAGGTTTTTTTTATTTTAATTGACAAGGATGAGCATAAAAATGAACTCTTTTGGATTTATAATCAGGTTGTGCTTCCCGTGCATTATTATATTGGATTATAAACCCAATACTACTACTTAGAAATATTCGGCAGGACCAAAATCCAGAGATTCAGTGCATGTTATAGATTGGATTACCTCAATTAATTCATCTGGAAGATGATCTAGAGGTAATTTCTTGCTCTGTGATTTATCATTTTTTACACACTGAATGCCACCTTTGTAGTCTTTTTGAAAGCTCACATTGAATATTTTTCTAAAGACACTATCTTTTGCTGTAATAGAAAAACTAATTCCTACAAGGGGGCCAACCTCGAAAAACAAAGAGATAAAAATATTTTTTGCCAAAGCATAAGCATCTGGCGGAGGTGCATAACCTACTATATTGTTTGATGTGATTAATGATTCTCCATTAATTACTATTTTTGATGAAGGTTGCAAAATCACTTGTACAGAAATGATTTCATTATAATCAGATATTAAGCACATTTTTTCTTATTAAAGTGTTTTTCTATTTGGGGTAACTTGATTGCAAGGCTTAAATAGTAATTGCCATCTGAGATCATCAATTTATTATTCTCAAGCGCATTTAGAAATTTAATAATTTGCGTTTCTGAAAAATGCGATTTAGGATATTTTATTTTGAGGTATTTCATAATAGAAGGAAGCGAACGAACTGTATCACAATATAGGTAAACTTCTCTATCAACACCATAAAGTGTATAATTTGGTTTTAATGCGACAGTTCGACTGTCTATCAGATGCAAAGCTTTTCCATTTCCTGTTATTGATTTTAGCATTTCTATATTAGGATTTTTTTTCCAACTAATAATATATTCTACCACTGAATCTGCATATCCGGAAGGATCTAGTTCAGGTTCATAGTCAAAATCAAAATAATAAGCAATCTTATTAAGAACCGCATCGGGAAAAGGATAAAGATAGCTATATGAAGCCAAATGTTTAATATTAGTAATTCCAAATTCCGTTGGAGAAGTAAAATATGGACTGAAACGATCCAGCCTGATTGGACCCCACCCTGTTGGTGGATCAAGGTGGCTAATACTTGGTAAGAAATTCATTGTCTCAACATAATCTTCCTTTTTTTCGCCGGGAAAACCATATAAAAGATTCCAGGAAACATGAATACCAAACTCTTTACACCATTTTAGTAATTGTATATTCCGCAAAGCAGTTGTCCCTTTTCGCATTAGCTTTAAAATGTGGTTGTTTAAACTTTCTATACCAGGCTGAACGTGAGTTATGCCAGACGATTTAAGTGCTTGGACTTCATTGCGTTTTAAGCTTGGCCTTATTTCATAAAAGAAATTCCATCCAGAATTTTGTTTTGTAATAGCGGGAAGAACATTTTTAAAATAATCCATGTCGATAACGTTATCAACAGCTTGTAGCATATCAATTTTCCATTTATCAACCAGATAATTTAACTCATTAATTATTCTCTCTGCACTTTTTGACCTGAAACACATTGTTTGTCCATTAAGACCGCAAAAGGTACATTGATTTTTATGACCCCACCAACAACCCCGGGAAGATTCGAATAATATATTTGGAATTACACTATCAGTTGCTGAACTCTCATTAAAATCCCTGAAGTAATCATAATAATCTTGAATTGGAAGTTGATCCATTTTGTAAACCAGATCAGACATTCCAGTGTTAATTGATTTGCCATTGTTCCTGTAAATTATTCCCTTAACTCTATGGAGTGGAGTGGTAGAGTTTGATTTCCTTAAAATATGGTTAACTAGGAGTGGAAAACTTATATCAGCTTCACCAGAACATACAAAGTCCACAAAAGAAAAATTGCGATGTAATTCTCTACCCATTTCACCTTCCCAATTTCCACCACCAAAAACTATCTTTATTTCAGGATATTTTTTTTTAATTCTTTTCGCCAATCCAAGTGAGGCGATATTTTGTTCAAATGTTGAAGTAAAACCAATTACAGCATACTCTTCCCATGGAATAGCTGATATACAATAGTCCATAAAGTGCGGTACAATTTTTTTAACATTCAATATTCTATTAATAAGGTCATTACTCAATTTCCATTCATCTTGAAGAATTTTTTTAATATAGTTTTGTTCATTTTTAGGATTATCTCCAAATAGTGCCTCGAAAAATATCCATTCACCCACAAATGCAGTATGAGGAATATCATTCGAGATTGAATAATACTCCTCACATCCAATATATTCTGCAAATGTAAAAGTTAAATATTTAATATCACAAACTACCTCAATTTCATTTAATTGGGCTTTAAGTAAACTTATGCCAATAGATTGCCTGTCTAAGGCACCAAAGGGCATGCTTAGAAGTAAAACTTTCTTCATTGTTTTAATAATCACTTAAATTATTAACAGTCAAGAACAAAAGCAAATAAACAACACAAGTATTTACTCATGTTACTCAGTATCGTTGATATCAAAATCAGAATTAATGACCATATTTTCAAGTGCTTCTAAATCTTCCTCAGAAATAGGTATCCAACCAGCAGCCTGCGCTTCATTTTCTAAAGATGTTTCTTCCAATTCGTTACTAGCTGGTCTTATTGGATCAACTCCTCTAATAGGTTCAGGTTGCCTTCCTCTAATGGGTTCAGGTTGCCTTCCTCTGATAGGCTCAGGATGTCTTCCTCTTATTGGATCAATTGGCTGTATCCCTCCTCTTACTGGATCAATTGGTACTAATCTTTCTCTTCCAGGGGGTCTTATGGGTCTAATGCTTATACATCTTACTTTTGCAAGCATTACGGCTTTGTATGTATCCACCAAGCCATTTCCGGTAGCCAGATCAGAGCCTGAAGTAGCAGGATTAGCGCCAGTGTTTGGATGGCAATTGCCTTGTGTAACATCACGGGCTGTAGTCATCATAATGTTTCTAATAGAATTTGGACTTAAGCGTGAACAAGCTTGTTTTATTAAGGCAGCTACACCAGCTAGTTGAGGCGCAGCAGCAGATGTGCCACTGAAGGCTGCCCATCCGTCATTGCTGGCTGTCTCGTCACCATTAGGGTGAGTACCGCCCTGAAGTCCATTATCAATAGAATCACCAGGTTCGACAGGCAACATAATATAGATTGCTTTTGGCCTCATCCCTACTAAACCACATAGATCAGGAACTCGCCGATTGGTGAAAATATTACTCATAAAACCGCTGGAATAATCTGAAGCACGTAAGGATTCGTTAGAATCCATAAAAGTACCACCAGCCGATATAACATCCGGATGTTGTCCCGGGAAACCCCAGTGACCATTTCCTGCTGAGAAAATTACAGTAATGCCAGAATTCCAAGCTGCTGCGATGGCTGCTGCAAGAGTTTGATCTGAAGCAGAGAGAGGAGGATTCCGTTTGCTTGAACCCCAACTGCAGGTGATAATATCCGGGTTGAGCGCTACTGCTGCATTAAAGGCACCAACAGAGTTAACAAAATTTATTTTTACAGGTAACAGATTAATATCTGGTGCAACCGCAAAAATATTGGCAGATTCTCCGGTGCCATGTCCGCTTTCATCTTTTAGAGGATTTGATGCTCCTGGTCCTAAAACCACAGGTGCCACACGGTAGCCGTACTTGACGAAAAATGGATGTTTATAGTGTCCACTATCAACCATAGCAATATTAATGCCTTTTCCTGTTATTCCAGAACGGTGTACTTTACTTGAATTTGTGGCTAAAGAAACCTCACTTGGTACTCTTAAATGCCAATATGATTTTTTAGGGGCAAAAGCTGATGCAGCCATAAAATATCTTGGTTCTTCGATTGCCACTCCTTCTAAAACATCGGCATAAGCAGTACCGGCAGTATCTATTAATCCAGGTATTTCGGTCTTGGGACATTCAATAAATGTTGCAGTATCCTCTATAGCTCCTGGTTTTATAACAGGCCGTTCTTCAGCAATAATTGTAGTCTTGAAGGCTTGTTTGTAGTTTTCTTCACTTCCTGCAATGTTAATAGTATAAGGTGTTACCTGCAAAATTTCAAATCCTTCCTGACGAAGTAAATCTACTGCCTGGTTTATGATAGTCTGTTCCGATTGAAAATTTTCAACGTTGCTGGCATTAATGCTTCCAAAAGCGTCAAACATAGATATGCCACCAATAGACTTTGGTGATGCCTGAGCAAAAATTCGTTTAGGTAGTTTAATTTCTTCTTTGCTTTTTTTTGTGATCTTTTTAGTTGCCATAATTTGGGCCTCCTTTATTTAGTTTTAAAGTTTGATTTGATAGTAATTTATTTTAGAATCAGTTAACCTGTGGTAAATCCTGTAATAAATGAATATTTGAACCTCCTTTCATTGATATTTGAATTATTGAACCATTATGCTGTAATCAAAAGCTACCACAGGATTGATCGGAGTAAATCCGCTATTAAATGATGCATAACGCTTATTTTCAGTTGCCCTGTAACTGTGTAATAGTTTTTGGGCTGGCCGGAAAGCATTGTTATGCATCTCTTACCCTAGTGATAAATTCGATAAACTCATCTTCTTTAATATTTCGTTTTCGTTTGCTGAAACCTGAGCTTTCAGCTTCAGACCGAGAAAACACAACCCCAGTATTCAATTCACTTTTTTTTGTGCTTTTTGGTGCTGCAAACCCTTCCGGCCCAGTATTAATTCCATCTCGGGGATAGTAGTAAAGAGGATTACTATCAAAGAGTGCCTCATCGAACTCAAGTCCGGTGAGCTGTTCTATTTCTGTTATTGTTACTTGATAATTACGGATAACAAGATTATGCCTTCCTCTTTTATCAAGAAGAAAATTTGCATCCTGATACAATACGTATGCCTGACATTCAAGTCTATTTGAATCTTTTCCGATATATGCGACTACTTTCCAAAACCCACTCGGTATCCTTGCCATCTGATGTAGAGTGCGCCTCGTGTACCATCGGTCAGTTTGAGTAAAAACAGGACCAGTAAAGATACTTATTCTCCCGTTTTTGTCTTTTTTAAAATACTGGACGATAGTCTCAGGAACACGCCATTCATCCTGGTTGAAGTTTTCATGCTGCATTGAAGCATTTGCGTAAGAACACGAATCATTACTTGCTCTTTTAGCTAAGTATTTTGTGCCCCAAGTGACAGCCGTTCTTCTTGTTAGATGACCACGATCCCAAGGATTTGACTTATATATTTCTGAACCTATTTGGTTGCTTAGACCAACTCTTGGGTCAACAAACCAGTTCCTGCCGGAAACTTGTTGAAATGTATTTTGATCTAAATTTGCGGCTGAAAACAAAGCCTGATTGCTGAACTTACTCATCATTACTGAATAATGAATGTAATCCACTATACAGCCATCTCTTAATTCTTCTTTGTTAAGGATATCATCTTCAAGTTCTAACCCAGCATTTGGCACATTGATTGTAAAACTTTCACCTAAAAAATCAGGATCATAGCCTTCTCTTAAATTGTTCATAACGTGACTCCTATCTGTTGATTTTACATATTGATTATATATATAACATTAAATGCTAGGCTTTGACTACGAAATCGCAGCCTGCTGAGCTGATGTCCACAAGAAGTTTATTTCCTGGCAGATTAACATTGTCACCGAATTTGATACCTACTGAAATACCGAGGCCCCACTTTATATATGGATGATTTGGCACGTCGAATCTAGGCCAACTAAAACTTCGTGGAGAGAGATTGAGGTTATTGTGTGAAGCTATCTTTCGCTCTCCATCCCAGATGTGGATGGCGTGGACAGAGGCGCCTGGCCCTACACGTAAGCGAAGCATTACCGATCCAACACGAAGCCGGCGACCATCGACGATAACCGGAGTAGGTACTTCAAAATGTACCCAGTTGCTTGTGAAAGGTTTACCTCTTAAGCGGATGAAAAAGCCATATAGTCTTTCTAAGCTAAGTCTGCTAGGATATTCGATCCTAGCTCCGTGACCATGAGTCCACATTGCATGTGCAAGTTTGTAATTCACGATGCTAAATGGCCCAGTATCTCCAACAATGCCGTGTGCTCCCTCTTGTGGATAATTATCCTTCTCACATTTTTTTAGAG
>JAOZOC010000022.1:0-7983 GCA_029933495.1 Bacteroidales bacterium | reverse complement strand
AGTATTCATTCGAGTATTTGACGTCAGAACTTTTCCCCAATAACATGTACAAACCTTTTCGGAAGGCCCTATCAAAAGGTTGACGATACCACCAATGTAGGTCCGTGCGCCGGCAGGAATCATAGCGGACTTTAGAGGGGCGTTAAATACTTTACACGAGTTGAAATAAATCACTTCCGGTTTTAGCATGTTATTGGAGAGTCCCTGAAACCAAGAAGCATTAAGAAATCCATCGTTAAGAGCTATGCCATTAGGATTCCCATGACCAATGTTCACAAAGCCTTTGAGTCCAGAGGTCAGATACATCTTGTAATTGGATATTGTTGCCTCCGTACCAAGTAGCATCTTAGATCTGAGGCCAGCTTGGGTTGCCATTTCATGTAGTTTTTCAACAGCTTTTTTAGCACTATTTATCTCCGGAACAGGTGTAGATGCAACGAAATCGAACGCATATTCATCCTCCTCTTCACCGAGATACTCATCCTTCTTAATGGAGTTTACTTCTTCAGGGATATCCTCCTCCCACTCTTCGTTATCAGCGTCCTTCCCATCATCTTCATCACCGGAGTCATCGTAGTTAAAAGTGATTTTGCCTGCTTCGTAATGGCTGTCAACATCCACCCTTACTACTTCTGCGCTATAAATGTCTTTCCTCAACATATAGGCTATGAGGTATGCAGGCGTTTGATCATTTTTGCGTTTTATTTTCACATCAATACGAAAATACTCCGCTTCGGTTTGAGAAATTACCTTATCGCGGATAACCTTGGCCACCTTGGCCTCATCCTGGGAATCAAATACTTTATATTCCTTGCGGGATGCAAATACTTTTATCTTAACTTCTTTCTTATTATTCATAATAAACCTCCTTGTATTTATATGTTTTATTTAATGACCGCTATTAAATTCTTATAATCTGTATTAGCAACATTTTCAGTAGTATTGTTCAATTTTTCTTGATCTGGAGCAACGAGTTTATTATTATATAGGCATACTATTATAGTTTGATTATTTACCTATAGTAATTTGATTAATTGAACAATGTTAACACATAAAACACATGTTTACAACAGTCATTTGAGTATCGGTTATTAATTTGGAACGAATGGTTGTTTTTTTGGAACGAACGGCAAATCAAATATATTTCATTAAGTATAGAAAGTCTTTTTTTCTTCGCTTAGCGACTGGAATCCAAGACCCGTTAAGCATAAATATACTTCCTTCTTTATGATATTTTCGTACCATATTGAGGTTGATCAGGTGAGATTTGTGAGGTGAGTAAAAACCATATTGATCAAGTAACTTTTTGAATTTGCCTATGTTATAAGAACTAATCATATCCGTTTTATCAACTGTTATGATACGAGTACATTTTTGCATTCCTTCACATCGGATAATGTTCCTGACAGGTACAAATTCATACCCTTCAATAGTTGGGATTCCAATTAGTTCTTCCAGTACATTTCCATTATTTTGATAATTTTTTTTGAAAAAATAATTTAATCCTCGTCTGTTATCTCTTATTCTTTGAGAAGTATTATGAATAATTGTTAGGAGTTCATCCTTTTGTATTGGTTTAAGTAAATAGCCGGA
Source organism: Bacteroidales bacterium (assembly GCA_029933495.1). GTDB lineage: Bacteria > Bacteroidota > Bacteroidia > Bacteroidales > JAADJA01 > JAADJA01. The sequence continues at coordinate 6,390 of JAOZOC010000022.1, read as the reverse complement.
AGCTCCGCAATTTAATGCTGAAATCGCAAACTTATCTAATGTTGATGTGATAATAATCTCGAAATGTATTGGATAGAAAATATCAAAAATTTCCTGACAGTTTTGTTGCATCGAATCAATTCCTAAAAAGACCAAATCAGGATTTAACTCCTTAATACTGTCGAGTGCATCCTTATATGTTTCAGTTTTGCCACAAATTGAAATATGAGGACAATTATCAGAAAGCAATGTTTTTAATGTGTCTGTTGCATCCTTATCTTTATCAACTATCAGTGTACTAATCATTATAGGAAAATATATTGGTCTCTATTAATTAGTTTTCTCAGTATTGAATAAGTTTTAAGTGCAGCAATATAATAAAAAAAAACCTAAAAGTCAACAAAAATGATAGTTAAAATATTGTAAAGCGAAAGCACCATGCCACCAATACCTTCATGTATAGACCTTAGATGCCTTCATGAGTAAAGTATTCTTTAAAATAATGTGAAGTGTTTCTTTCAGAATCAAATGAAAAAATATTACCACTCCGGCATACATAGAAGATCTTTTTGGTTGGTGTAGGATGTAGATTAATTAATAATTTTACTCTAAATTATTGCATTCAGCTCCTGAATGTTGTATCTTTACGGATTAATATACAGAGCTATATCAGAATCAATGGTCAGGGAAACCAAAATACTAGTAATGGTGTTTTCACTGGTCTTTTTATCGGTTGACATCGTTTATCCTCAAAACAACCAATATAAATTCCGGCAAATATCTACTCAATTTGGCCTTTACACAACTAGGGCCAGAGCTATTTATAAAGATTCCAGGGGATTTATGTGGTTTGCTACCGGAGGAGGTTTTCAACGCTTTGATGGCTATGAATTAAAACTTTTTGATAACATTATGTGCGATACAAATCTTGTTTGTGTTGACAAGTTTTGCACATCACTATTGGAAGACACAGTAGGTAGTATATGGATAGGAACTCTAAAAAACGGCCTGATAAATTATTCAATGACTACAGGTGACTACAAGTATTATCGTCCTGAAAAGGACAACCCCGGCAGCATCGGATGTCCATATATTGGAAAGCTTTACAAGGACAGGTCTGGAAATATATGGGTTGGGACACATACTGATTGCCTGTATAGATTTGACCGTAATAATGAAACATTTGAAAATTTCAGGCCCAGAGAGTCAGAGAGTAACCCTCAATGTAATATAGTTTTATCAATGACAGAAGACCATACTGGCAGGTTTTGGATTGGTACAGGAGGAGGACTGTTTCTTTTTGACCCCTTTGATAAAAACTTCACTCTGATGAAACCTGATTTTTATATTCCTGAGCCTCTTGACCGGTATTGGTGTATTACACAGGATGAAGGCGGAAAAATGTGGTTTGGGACAAGCTGGGGAGTAATTACTTATGAAGCGGGAATCAATAACTGGTCACGAATAGTGACAAAGAATCCTGAAAGACAAAATGCGTATGATGAGAATATCGTCTATGATTTTCAGGAATACTCATCAGCCACCACACACAAAATGTGGATAGGCACAAAGGGTGGATTAAAGTGTTATAACTATGCAACGAATCAATTGTCACACATATATAGCGACAATACCACTCCTGACAAGCTGAAAGGTAACATTATTTATGATTTGTATCTTGATGATTATGAGCGGTTGTGGGCATCCAATATGGGAATTGGCATTTTAGATATGAAAAGTAATCCATATAAACATGTTAACTTAAAGTCCTTTCCCGATTCACTGACCAATGCTACTGCAACCTGCTTTATTAAGGACAGAATAGGGAATTTATGGATTGGGAGTTACAGAGACGGATTATACAAATTTGATCCAAATATGCATTTTACCGCCAATTATAAACTTGGCATTAATGACCATAAGTCGGAAACGGATGATAAAAATCAAATCTCAAATCTCTACATAGATTCACACAATAACTTATGGGTATCCTCTGCTGCACTGGGTCTTAACCTGTTTGATCCTGTCAGTAAATCTTTTAAACCTGTAACTACCGATACTTCCAATGGTAAAAGTAAGCCGTCCTGGACAGGTAAATTACTGGAAGATCACACAGGAGTTTTATGGTTTACTACCAGCAACGGACTATATTTGAAAAAAACAACCGACGATCTGTTAAGCCCTTTTAAACTTATTTCACATACAATTCTGTCAAAGGAAACGATTTTTGATATGTTTGAGGATTCGGAGAAAACCCTATGGCTTGCAACTTCATGTAATGGAGTCTTTCGGCTTAGGACGGAAAACAGAGACGAAATGAAGTTTGAGCAGTATTATCATGATGATTTTGACTATTCAGGCGCATTCTTTAAAAACGCTGCTGAAATCTATGAAGACATATACGGGACTATATGGCTTAGGGCTAATTATGATCTTTATAAGTTTGACAAAGATGGAGATACAATTGTAAAATATAAATACTTTACTAACCTGTTTTTAGGTAAAAGTTTAATGTTTTATACATTTACCGGTGATAATCAAGGGAATCTGTGGTTTTCATCTAACTCCGGTTTAATTAAATATAACCCGTATGATACATTAAATAATCATTATACATTTATTAATTCCAACGATGGGATGCCCTTTGATGAAGTAAATCATTATACTATATTTAAAAGTGAAAAAGGATACATCTACTTTGGAGGTATTTTAAAATCAAATAACGGGTTCTTCTATTTTCATCCTGACAGTATCAGGGAAGATAATAAACAAATCCCCCAGATAGTAATAACAGATTTTAAGATTAGAAATGAGACATTTGATCCTGATAGCTGTATAACTGCAAAGAAAAGTCTTATTTTGAATCATAGCCAAAATTTCTTTTCTATAAAGTTTGCAGCACTTAACTATGTTGACCCTAATAACAACCAATACGCCTATTATCTTGAAGGATATGAAGATGTTTGGATTTATTCTGGAAATACAAGAACGGCACATTATACCGGTGTCCCTCCGGGACAATATGTCTTTCGCGTAAAAGGCTCAAACAACGATGGTTACTGGAATGAGGCAGGAACAAGTCTGCTTATTACAATCCTCCCTCCCTTTTGGAAAACCTGGTTCGCTTATTCACTTTATTTTTTAATTATTGCCGGCATCCTCTATTCTATCATACGTTTCTATCTCCGGCGTCAAAAACTCATACACGATTTATATATCAGAGATTTGGAAGCTCAAAAACTCAAAGAGATTGACAGTATGAAATCGCGGTTTTTTGCGAACCTGTCACATGAGTTCCGCACACCGCTTACACTGATTTTAAGCCCTATTGAAAAACTAAAGTCAACAATAAAGAACAAAGTCTGCTTTGACAATCTGACAATAATGGAAAAGAACGCCTTGCGATTGCAGAACCTGATTAACCAACTACTTATGCTTTCAAAATTTGATGAAGGGAAAATGAAACTACAGGCTGCTAAGCTGAACATTGTTAAACTGGTTGAAAGCTATATGCAATCCTTTGAATCTCTGGCTGTAAAGAGGGGGATTAAACTTACATTTAATTCAATAGAGAAAAACATACCTCTATATATTGACCGCGACAAACTGGAAAAGATACTTTTTAATTTGCTGTCTAATGCATTTAAGTTTACGGCAAAGGGTGATAGGATTGAGTTGGGAATCTCCCCTGTTCAGGGAGGCCAGGGAGTGCGGGGAGCTGTAATAACTATCTCCGACACAGGACGCGGTATCCCTGCTGACAAGCTTGAACACATTTTTGACCGTTTCTATCAGGCTGATGATTCGTATTCCAAAAATCAGGAGGGTACAGGGATAGGACTGGCACTTACAAAAGAACTGGTTGGATTGCACAACGGAAAAATAACTGTAGAAAGTACACCGGGGAAAGGTACAAAATTTTCTGTTTTCCTTCCTGATGGAAAAGAGCATTTGAAACCGGAAGAGATTATTCAGGAAAAAGTTGAGTTCACTGAGAGTGATAATCTGATTTCTCCTATAACACATGCATTAATTGAAACGCTGGATGAAACACTTCCCGTTTACGATAAGGAGAAGTGGACAGATGACTCACTTCCAATCCTGTTGATTGTAGAGGATAATGCCGTGATGCGTTCATACATATGCAGTTACCTTGATAAAACATACAATATCCTTGAGGCAGTTAATGGTAGTGATGGATTTGAAAAAGCAGTTACTGAGATACCTGACCTGATAATCAGCGATGTGATGATGCCCGGAATGGATGGTATGGAATTTTGCCGAAAAATAAAAACTGATGAACGCACAAGCCATATCCCGCTCATTCTGTTAACTGCCAAAGCAGCTATAGAGGATAAGCTGGAGGGGCTGGAAACCGGTGCCGATGACTTTATAACCAAACCGTTTGACTCGCACGAACTGATGGTAAGAATAAAGAATCTGATCAATCAGCGCAATATGTTACGGGAGCAATTTATCAGGGAGTTTGATGTTTCTGCTCATATAGCAACAAAAGAAATGCTGTCAATTGACCGGCTGTTTTTGCAAAAAGCTAAAAAAATTGTCGCGGATAACATTTCTGACTTTGAATTCAACATCGAGACTTTTGCCGACATTTTAAATCTGAGCCGAACACAACTCCATCGTAAACTTAAAGCTCTTGTCAATCAATCGGCTGGTGATTTTATCCGTACAATACGTCTGAACTATGCTGCACGCCATATCAGGTCAAAGACTGGAAATATAACCCAAATAGCTTTTGAGGTTGGTTTCAATAACCTCTCTTACTTCTCCAAATGTTTCCGCGATCAGTTTGGAATGCTCCCCTCTGAATATGCCAATCAAAATAGCAAGACATAAAAGCCATTAATTGCCTTTTATCCTTTGAAGTCCCCCAAAATGTAACGAGAGTGTTAAAGAATGTAACGAGAGTGTTAGCACACGCCCTTTTCATTTTGTACATTTACGCAGGCAGAAACAGCCCAATAACTTAATTAGCAAATAAAAGGAATAACTTATAAAAAAGGAGGACAAAATCATGAAAACAAAAACTTTACTTACAGCAATTCTTATGGTCTGTACAACTATTCTATTCTGTCAGGTCATTAAAGTACCGGGTGACCAATATTTTTCAAAGGAGGCACTTGATGCAGCACCTTACTTTTTTAGTAAACAGTTCAGGATAAAAAAAGCTGAAGCAAACTCTTTCAGAAAAAAACTCGGCCATTATACAAAAGATGACTGGGTAGCAGCGATTGATTCTACTTGGGGGCCAGGAATATCTGTTGATGAAAAACTTGCAATATTTGATTATTTCACGATTATGGTTGATAAATATTTCGCCTGTTTTCAGAGCCTTGAATGTGATCAAGCTGTAATCAATTGGGAATCTTTAGTAACAAGCTACAGGCAGGAAGTGGAGGATACGGTAAGCCGTGGCAGGTTTGCTGCAATCCTTAATTATATGTGTCTTGCACTAAAAGAAGCACATACAAATGTGGAAAATGAATATGTTCATTCCAATAATATCCCAAATCCGGGTAAACCTATCATAGGGGTTGGAGGTTGGGGTCAGAACGGTCATTTTCTAGCAGCATTAACTCCACTACCAGACAGTTCCCTTATTGTATATGATGCTATTCCCGTCCATCCTCTTGGTCTTGAAGCAGGTGATGAGGTGCTGGGTTATGATGGGATATTATGGAAAGATCTATACCCTGAATTATTAGATGCCCAGCTACCGATTGGTGGCCTTTTCTGGTGGGGAAGCTCTGAAAGTGCCTACCTGCATTCCTGGTTGATGAGTGCCGGGTTGAACTGGCATCTGTTTGACACAATAGATATAGTAAAATATATGTCTGATGATACTCTTCATTTATCTACAAGTGTATTGGAAGGTCAGGCAGAATACTTTTTTTGTACTGAACAGCTTGATATACCCGGTGTGCCAAAACCGGACATTCTTAATGAAGAGTTGTTTAGCTACGGAATTATTGATGGAACAAATATTGGCTACATTTATGGTTGGGGTTGGTTTTGGGATGCAGAAGATGAATTTTACGAGGCTATATCTGAGTTAATGTACAACTATGAAACTTCCGGATTAATAATCGACTTCAGGTTGAATTATGGTGGGAATATGTTCTTAAGTAATAAAGGCTTAGAACTGCTTTTTAATACTCAGGACACAACTATTGGTTTTATCAGCCGCAATAACCCTGACGATCATTGTTCATGGAATATTACCGGTTCTCCGGGAACTTATGTTATTCCAGGAAATCCTTTTAGTTATTACGATAAACCTATCGCCCTCCTGACCGGCCCGGGGGCATTAAGTTCAGGTGATCAGGTTGCATTGCGGATAAAATTTCATCCTATGACAAAAGTTTTTGGAAAATCAACTACTGCAGC
>JAOZOC010000817.1 GCA_029933495.1 Bacteroidales bacterium | reverse complement strand
GCGACACTTACGGCGGTTTGTACCAGTGGAACGAAATAATGGAATACACCACAATATCCGGGACACAGGGTATTTGTCCGTACGGATGGCATATACCTACCGATGCAGAGTGGTGTACTTTGGAAAATTATGTTGATGCCGGAACAATATCGTGCAGTTTAACGGGATATAGAGGTATTGATGCCGGGGCAAACCTTAAATCAGTAAATGACTGGCAATGGCTGGCCGGCGCTTCAGGAACCGACCTTTATGGCTTTACCGCTCTTCCTGGCGGCTATCTTGATATAAATGATAATTTCCTCAATCTCCATAACATCACCGAATTTTGGTCGTCTGATCTGGATGGTGAGTATCCCTGGGAACGTCTCCTGAATTTCTCTACCAAATGGATATACCGTGGCACAACAAATAAGTATCTCGGGCTTAGTGTGCGGTGTATTCAGGATTAATTGTGCACTGAAGTTTAATCGGGGTGCGAAGGCACATTGCACTACCCAACTGATTAAACGAACTATAAACAAGATGGTGGACTATGATAAACCGACAGGATTGCAAAGAAACGAGCCTTGCCCTAAAACATACGGTAACCAAGGATGGACTTACGGAAAGCAAACTGTTATGGGGATTATAGGTTTTGAACCACCGACAGGGGCTGTTCGGGAGTACCTGTCAAACCGCCCTACGGTGCTTTTGTCCAATGACAGAGGTGTTGAGCGGATAGGGAAAAGGGACGATGAGAGAAGCGTTTCAGGTGTTTGTACAAGAGCTGAACGAAAGTGAACTGACCGATGAGGTGTCGAAATTGATATAGACAGTGCCAGAAACCGGGGGAACTTAGTCTGTCCCGGGACGAGTACAGGGGTTGCCCAAGAAATAAACCGCCTGTGTTGGCACTCGGCATTCAGGCAGCAGGAATTGTACATGGGCTTGTATATGGAACAGTGGAAGCCAACTGGTGATGAAAATCGAAACGGCACAAGCGGACAAGCCGCAAGGTCAAAAGTAGAGACGCATTGGTTGGTGGCGGATGAAGCCGTAGTAGTGATGAAGTTCCTGTAATGGGAATGGAGCA
>JAOZOC010000365.1 GCA_029933495.1 Bacteroidales bacterium | reverse complement strand
TAGAGCATCAGCTTCCCAAGCTGAGGGTCGTGAGTTCGAGTCTCATTTACCGCTCAGATTGAACACAAACTGGTCACCCGCTCAATGTTTTCGTAAAGAATATTGAGCGGGTTTCTTAATTCTTTTGTGGTTTTAATCTGCCCCGTTGAGTTTTTGTAAAAATATTTTTCCCTCTGTTAAAATTATTGTACATTTGCAATACTCACAAAATAACAAAGTCATGAAAAAAAAATATTTCTACCTGGTGGCTTTTTTTATAGCTGCATTTACCATTGATTCGCTCACACAAGATGTGTATGTTGACATAAATCCTGATGACATAATGTATGCCAATGACAATAACTATCTCATAGATATGGATGCTGACGGGACTGACGATTTCGAGGTGCATTTTTGGCTTGAGGAGTTTTCTTACGATACTGAGATTTGGATTAAAGGACTGAACGGGAATGAAGTATATTTTGAACCGGATGAGGAACATACGGGAGTTGTTGATGTGCTGGACACAATCAGTAGTAATATGGATTGGGACACAACTTCATTTCTAATAAAAACTCATCCCTGGGGAAATTGGTGGGACGTTGAGGATAAGTATATTGGTGTTAGGATGACCAGCAGTGGCGGGTATTTTTATGGATGGATCAGAATTGATGGTCCGGGCACTTATAATAGCGGTAATCGTCTGATATTTAAGGACTATGGGTATAGCCCTGTATTGAATCAATTTATAATTGCCGGATTGCCTGTATATTATAAAGTTGATAACGCAGAGGTTACAGATATTGGCAATAACCGTGACGGAACTGACCTGCTGGTCACTTTTGAAAAAGCACTGGGTGATGCTGAGATTCTGGAATACAGGTTGATGGCGGTAAAGGCTGAGAATGCAGAGGTATTTACTTTGGAGCAGGCTTTGCTCTTATCTGCCGACAGATATCTCGCTATGCAACCATCCGGTCAGGATATTTATAAGCAATCATTTGAAGAAACCTCCGTTGATATTGACGGTGACCTGATAGCCGACCTGCAACCGTACAAAATTTTTATTCTCACCTATATTAACCTGCCTGATTATGAGGGCCTTCTTTCAAATGCTTCTCAGGAAATAATGTTAACAACACCTGCTGAAGCTGTAGAGAATATTGATGCTGAGGATATTGCAGATTATGGAGACGGCCGTGATTTGAGAGTTACATTTGATAAGATTGCTGATGAAACAACAATTGCGGAATACAGAATATTTGTTGTTGACTATTCTGATGCAGATAATTTTGACCGCAACGAAGCCGATGGCCTTACCGGAGAATACTATACTGCCATATCACCTTCGGGACAAAATATTGAAATAGTACTGAATGAGACTTCCCAAACGGTTGAGGGGTTGCCAATTGGATCCGGAGGTTACAATATTTTTGTGATGGCAATGACCGACAGTATTCAGACTGATTACAGCGGTTTTTCCAGGATGAATGAAATAACAGGGCTTGTGCAACCATCCGATAATATGATATTGGCCGGCAAGGTGAGAGAAGAAGCAATATTTACAGACAGTTTGATTAGTGTTGCAGGAATATTTCCTGAGGGCGGTGAATCCCAGAATATAGATTTTAATAATGACGGGATTGATGATGCAGTTTTGAGTGCCTATTCCTGGAGTTCGATGGCAGGAAGCGGTGGCAGTGCATCCATCAGCTCATTGAATGACACAAAGCTTGTTAAGCTCCCGCTCGATTTTAACACCCCGATCAATACGGATTTGACCTGGGCCTTTTCAAGCGGAGAGACTTCCTGTTCAACCATAATAAATTCCACAAGCTGTAGTGGTGAGTGGGTTGGAGCAGGATCAAAGTATCTTGGTATATTTATTATAAATAATAATGATACGATTTTCGGCTGGGCTAAATTGCACTCAAATTCAAATGGCGGGGGTTATATATCAATTGATGGCTGGGCATACATAAATGTTACCAGTTTACCTGTGGAAGAAAATCAAATTGAAGATGTGAATATTTTTCCAAATCCGGCGAAAGACTTTATTTTGATTGAATTTGGTTCTGTCGAATCAAAGGATATTAATATTGAAATATTTGATGACATCGGCAGAATTGTAGCATCCAAAAGAGTGACTTCCACAAATGAACCTATAGAGATTAATATCTCAAATTTTGATAAAGGAATTTATTTTATAAAAATATCATCGAAAGAACAGCGGCTTACAACCCGGAAATTAATTGTTTGGTAGATTTACACTCACAGTTTTATTCTGCACCCTGTACAGCCTGATGGGTTACTAAATTGTGATTTTAAAAATTTAAAACTTTGGATTTTATTTGAATTTTGGGTTTTGAATTTATTTATCAAGCGTGTTCTGATAAGGCATCCTGTTCAGGATTGACCTTCCCAGGGTTATCTCATCTGCATACTCAAGCTCATCGCCAATGGCAATTCCTCTTGCAATTGTTGTTATTTCAACACTGAACTCTTTGAGTCTCTTAAAGATATAGAAATTCGTAGTGTCGCCTTCGATTGTGGTTGACAACGCCATTATCACTTCATTCACTTCGCCTGAAGATATCCTGTTAACAAGCGATTCTATGTTCAGTTCGCCGGGCCCGATTCCGTCCATTGGTGAAATTATACCACCGAGAATGTGATAGACACCCGTATATTGACCTGTATTTTCAATAGCCATCATATCCCTGATATCCTCCACAACACAGACGGTCTGCTTATCTCTTTTTGGGTTGCTGCATATTTCGCAAACCTCAGTATCGGAAATATTGTGACAGACAGAACAATACATTATCTCATTTTTCATCATAATGATTGCATTGCCAAGAGCTTCGGCTTGTACTGTGTCTTTTTTCAATATATGCAATGTAAGTCGCAATGCGGTTTTTCGCCCGATACCGGGCAGTCGTGCAAGCTCGTTAACCGCATTTTCAACAAGTTTTGAAGAGTATGAATTCATTTATCATTTTCAATTTTACAAAACAAAATTAGTCTAAAATTTTCGAGGATATAAATAAAATGTTTAGTTTTACGTTTTGGTGTAAAATTTAGATTGTTGAGATGAAGTATAAAAAATTATTTGGAGCCTTTATATTGCTGATTGTTACTACTATTGCGACCGCTCAGGTTAATAATGATACTGTGAATCAGGTTGACAATAGCGGATTAAAACAAGGTTACTGGAAGAAAGTTAATGAGAAAGGAATGCTAAAATATACAGGCCGCTTTGACCATGGCATCCCAACAGGGACATTTACATATTTTTATCCCGATGGAATTACTAAAGCCAGGTCAGAATTTTCAAATAACGGAAAGTCAACTCACACAATTACGTATCATCATTCCGGAAAAGTTATGTCTGACGGATACTATCTTGACAAAAAAAAGGATAGTCTTTGGAGCTACTACGACAATTCAGGTGCAATTCTCAAGGTTGAGTTCTACAGGAATAATATGAAAGAGGGATTGTGGAAAACCTATTATGACAACAGACAGGTTGCCGAGGAAATGACATATAAAGCTGATGTAAAGAACGGCCCCTGGAAAACCTATTACCCTGATGGCACACTGAAATTGGAAGCCTCTCATCTGAACGGAGAACGAGACGGGGATGCGAAATATTATTACCCTTCAGGGAAACTTGAATTGTCAGGACACTATGATTCCTCATTAAGAACCGGAGAGTGGTTTTATTATGATGAGGATGGTAAGCTGATTAAAAAGGAGATATACAAAGAGGGGAAGTTGGTTAAGACGGAGAAGCAAGAAAAATAGAGCCAAGACTATTAGATACAAGACTGTATGATACAAGACTTATAGAAGCAAGATTAATAGAACCAGGAGAGAGAATTATGCAAAATTTAATAAAAGCTCTGGAGATTGATGCAAAGGGTGACTGGGATACAGCTCACCGGATTGTTCAGCAATACAACTCACCGGAAGCCTGCTGGATACATGCTTACCTGCACCGCAAAGAGGGTGACCTTGCAAATGCAGGTTATTGGTACTCACGCGCTAACAAAAAAATACCATCCCACAGTCTTGAGGAGGAATGGAAAGAGATAAGAGAATTTCTTGAGATTTAGCGCATGCTATAATCTCCAGTCTCCAACCGGCAGTCGGCAAAACCTTTTGGGTGGACGTATGCCTAGTGCGGTGGGTCTCCCGAAAGGTTAGTGCAATTGACAGA
>JAOZOC010000364.1 GCA_029933495.1 Bacteroidales bacterium | reverse complement strand
GTATGCAAAATGAATTTTTTTACGGAGGTACCTATGAGCATATCTCCTCCATAAAGCTCAAAACGAGCTGCCGGGTTTGAAACTCCGATACCAACCCATGAATTGTTGTGATATATACCACCATTGCTATTTGTAAACCAGTCGCCGTCATCAACAGCCGGCATATTCATCCACATAGCATTTCCATTAGCGTCGGACATAAGAATTTTATCCGAACCTGCATTTTGAGTAATTTGAAGCTGAGTGGCTTTAACTTTTCCGTTAACTTCAAGTTTGGTATTAGGGTTAGAAGTACCAATCCCAACATTCCCGGAATTATAATAAATATTATCCCCATCTTCTTCCCATTTGGTTGTTTTAAACAATCCTTCCGAATCGTATAGCTGGCCTGTAAAATGAATGCTTCCGGCAACGTCAAGAAGATACTCAGGTGAACCGGTGCCTATGCCTACTTTTCCGTTTTCGAAGAAGAATCCGTTGGTATTATCCGATTCAAAAGTAAGGGGTGTACCGGGCCGGCTATAAATCAGCCGGGTACCATCTCCAAATGAAATTTTGCCGAAATAACCTGCACCCGGTGCTTCCAATCTTATTTCAGCATCTTCTTCGCTGTCAGCCATGATATGAAGTTTTACCTTTGGCTCGGTTATATTACCAATGCCTATGCGGCCGGTTTTATTTGCTCCTCCGGATGACGGACTGACAAAAAAAGTCGGTTTTGTACTTTTGAAACCTATCATTAAGGAGTTTGAAATAGTGTTTGTAAGGTATTCACCTGTACCTGAACCATAACCATTGCCTAATACAAATGAATTCGTTGAGGCTGCAACTAAGAACTGTCCTAATGCAAAAGATGAGCCTGCCAAAGCATTACACCATAATCCTGCTGCAAATGACCTTGTTCCTTTGGCTAAGTTACCTTCACCAAATGCATGTGAATAATTACCTTTTGCCTGATTTTCTTTTCCTGATGCCAATGACTCGAAACCTATTGAGATATTTGATATTCCCAAAGCACTTGCATACTTTTCATAATCAACTTTATTGTCTTTGCAATTTGTACATTTTTCTTCATACCCCTTTTGAGCATTGAGTTGCAGCGAAAAAACCGCAAACAACAGCGTAATAAATATTGAATTTTTCATTTTGTTGTTTTTTTAATTATGTTATTTTTTTATCCATTTTCCGGTTTCCGAAAATCCCCGTTTATCCGAAATCCTGTAAAAATATAATCCTGATGACAACCCCGATGTATTAATAATTGATGTGTAACTGTCATTAAGTTGTTCGGATAATACTACTATCCCCTGCTCGTTGAAAAATTGAATTTTCACACCTTTATTTGAAGTCTGTATATACAATTCATCATTACCCGGATTAGGGAAGATATTGTAATCCGAATCTATTTCCAAAGGTGTTTCTGCGGCAGAAGTTGTTATGTCGTCAGGAAAAAGTTTCAGTATGTAAAGGTCAACATCATATTCCGGTGAATTCACAAAATCGTGCTTTGTAGATGCGAATATACAACCTCCGTCGCTTGTTGCACATAGTGCAGTAAACCTAAAGTGGTTGTTGGGCATACCGATACTTTTTGTTCCTTTTACATTTAACCCGTCATCTATCATTGCTATAAAGAATCTGTTTTCATAAGATGAAGAAATACCCTGACTATTGTAGGCTCCGAGATAAATCTTGTCGGTAAATTTAAAATCCATATTGTAAAACCCTGCAAAATCATTTGTATCGGGTCTTCCTACCCAAAGAGGTTCACCAATGAAGTTATTGTCAGCATCCATTTTCGATACAAACAGGTCTTTATAAACATTTGGAGCAGGATCATCACACGACGAAAAAAGATAAACACTGTCATCAAGCCATTTCGCCGAAATGCCATATCCAAAGACATATCCCTGGGAAATATCATTCAAATCAATTACGGTGTAATTGAGATTAGTGTCAATTTTGATAAGTTGGGTATGTGAAACATAGCTATGCCCGTTTACGAAGAGTCCGAATCCCGGTTCACCTTCCTTATTCTCAAATATATTGAATGTCCATAAGGAAACCGAATGAAATGCCGATAAAGCGGTCTTTATAGTATCGCCGTTTTCATTAAACTTCATAAAGTATAATCTTCTGTCATTCGTGTTTTCACTATATATATTACCTGCCGAATACAACTCTCCGTTATCCGATTGGTATAGCCTCATAATAGGATTATGATGATGTTTCGGAACATTATATGTTTTGAAAAAAACTTCATTCAGGTTCTCATCAAGACAACAAATAAAAACCTGTTTATAATCACCTGCCAGACCTAAGCTATCAGGCCCATATAATCCAAAAATAAAATAATTGTTATTCTCATCAATTACAAAGTTACTTGTTCTAACATTATATTCTGGTACATATATCGTTTTTGAAATTGTATCAAAATCAGGTGCTATTTTTAATATTATTGATTTAAAATGCCAGTTTGTATCCGAAACCCCGCAATTGAGAATATAATCGCCATTATTATCCTCAAGAATTTTATTACACCCTATTCCTACATCATTATCAATGATAAGTTCCTGGCTTTTTTGAGATAAAATAATTGCAGGAACAAAGAGAATTAAAAAAAGTGACCCAAATTTTTTCATATTGCAATTTATTAATAATGTTTTGGAAATCCATTTGCTTCTGCAATAATATGCCTCGTTTTATATGTAATATTCGAATTATGGAAAAGATTTATTGTCTGATATGGGTAAATAGTATTTGTCTCTTGTCCTCCCATCATAGAAATATCATAAAAAGTCTTACCCTCAACATCCGGCCATAGCTCAGTATGGTCGGGAACGATTGAATATACAATATCGTGGATACCGAAATAATACCAGTTCATATCTTCCCATCCTATACATTTAAAATCTTCTAAAGTATTTCCCTGTGGCAAATTGTCTTCATCTGCATAAAAAATAAAATAATCACGATAATCATCCAAAGGATTATCAGCTCTGAATATTTCCAATGGCGGATGTTGCTCCAATTCAACTGTTGTTGTAGGTCCTGTATAATATGCATACCAGTCTTCCCCTTCATCCTGAATATACAGATAGCGATATTCCATTGTTGCGTCGGCAATTTTTGTTGCAGCATCTTCAGGATCGTCCGTTTGTGGGCATAATCCCTGATATTCTCCCCACATCCAATCATCCCCTTCAATAAAAGGTTGTTCATCTCCTGATGAAGTTCCCCTGTCACCAAATGTAGCTGTGGTTTTAAATGTTACCGCTTCGGATTTTGATTCGACAATTTCGATATTTGACGAGTACAAATCTTTATTTTCTCCCGAAAATGAATCATAAACTTCATGTAGTTTGTCATATAATTCAAAATATGATGCACTCAGGTCATTTAAATCTATCTCTCCATCCGTTAATGTTACTTCAATAAAAACAGAATCGGTATAAAAATCTGTAAATGAATCGAAAATGAATGAATATGTCAGATTAAAAGCAGCATCAAGATACCATTTTGCACTGTCAACGCTCATTGTTTCTCCGCTTTTATAACCTGGGTTTTCTTTAATATAATCCACTTTCTTTTTAAAGTTTACGATTCTGTTATACACAGAAATATCTTCGGCAGTCATCTGCGGATGCTCGCTTTGTTGACTGTTCAAAGACTGTTCACTACTCTCCTGCTTCGTGCAGGAATTAATTGTTAATGCAGCTGTTATTAAAGCTGCTGCCGTAAAGATACTAAAAATTACTTTTTTCATAGTTTTAAATTTTAAGTTAATAAATATGTTATCTTATTTAACTGACAGATTGCTACAGCATCCCTGCGCTATAGGCCGCACTTCTGATGCTTCGCAATGACGCAATACTATTCCAAAGAACGAATTTACAGACTTCAGCCTGTATTCTTTTTCTTCAATTTGCGGCCCCCTGAAAAAGGTGTGCAGGAGGCACTTTATAAGATGACCTGAGTGTGGTAATAATTTAAAGCAAAATTATAAATAAAAATACTAATTTCCAAATCCCAATTTGTAACAAAAGTGTAATGATATTGTGATACACAAATTTATGTAATTGATTTATTGTGATATATACTCTTATTTAAAATGTTTATAAATTAAACAAAATCAGTTAACGGTCGTTTTTTTAAGTTAACGGTTTGGTTTTGGGATGGCATTCCGTAGCAATCTGTTTACTTGTGCA
>JAOZOC010000816.1 GCA_029933495.1 Bacteroidales bacterium | reverse complement strand
ATTTTACATTATTGTCAAATTCTTTTTCAATGGTCTTTACCTTTGTAACCCATTTGCCCTGAGAGTATCCAGATTGGACAAAAATAAGGGTAAATATCAATAAACTAAATACTGTAACTTTTTTTCCTGTTTTCATAGTTTTTGATTTTTTTAATTTCCGTTAATAATCTGTTCAGCTCATCAAGTTGTTGCTGCCGGTTCAAAATGATTGCCCTTATTAACTCCTCCTGGTAGCCGAATACGGTAAGTTCTTTTTTGTATTCTTCATACTGTTTGCCAAGTATGTCAATTTCATCAAAAAAGAGGCTGAAGTATTCTTTGTCAGGAGTAGATTCATTATCAACTTCTTCCATTTTTTGTTCAATCATTTGAGCGAAGTAAAATTCGGTTTGCGAAAGTTCTGCTGATACCTCACAGTAATAATCGTTTATCACGTTTGAATTACGGTTTGCGGATAAAATCAATGCGCCTATTCCCGCAACTATCAGGATGGAGGCAGCAATGCTTAATCTGAAATATAATTTTCTGACCTTCGACTTTTGCATTTTGTGCTCAATACCTTTCCAGACAATCTCTTTATCCTGCAGGAATGTTCCGTTTTTATCAACTGCTTTTTTTACCGATATTTCAAATTTGTCTTTCATAGTGATGTCAGTTTGTTTTTCAATAATTGTTTTGCTCTTTGGTACTGTGATTTTGATGTTGATTCTGTAATGTTTAGCATCTTTGCAATCTCCTTGTGCCTGTAATCCTCTATCAGATAAAGATTGAAAATGACTCTGCACCCGTCTGGCAGATTTGAAATCTCCTTTTTCAAAATCTCAGGATTAATATCAAATTGCCCTTCGTCGTCATAAGCTCTGTTTTGAACGCTGTCGGTAAGCTCTTCCAAAATAATCTTTTTCTTTTTAATGAAATTGACACATTCATTTATGGTAATTCTTTTTAGCCAGCTCCCGAATTTTGAACTGTCTTTCAGCTTCCCGATTTTTGTAAAGGCTTTCACAAAAGAATCCTGCAACACCTCTTCCGCATCCGCATTATTGTCAATGAACCGTCTGCAAATTGAAAACATTG
>JAOZOC010000363.1 GCA_029933495.1 Bacteroidales bacterium | reverse complement strand
GTCTCGAAATTTAAACGGTAAGTTTCATAATTAATTTCGCTATTACTGATATTGATTTTAACAAAAGTACTGCGGGCACCCTTGTCAGCTATGCCCCTTGCATGTCCTACATCAATGTGCCAGAGCTTGTTTATCTTGACAATACTGTAGTCGTGAGTATGTCCTACGATGTATGCAATTACATTATTTTCCTGCAATAGCTTAACAAACCTGTCTCTGTTTTCCGGGTGTTGGTTCAGGCAGTCATTTGAGTGTCTGAATCTTTGACTTTCAATATCCGGTAGGGGATATGCAGGTTCGTGGCCGATTACAAGAATGTTTTTCTTTTTTGTGGTTTGTAAATCTTTTTGCAGCCAGTTGTGTAGAATATCAGAGATGTATCCTTTAGTACAGTCATCGCAGGTGTCGGTACAATATTCGTTTAGAATGACAAAGTGGGTATTTCCATAATCAAAAGAATATGATGTCTCATGGCAGGATGCCGGCCCATCATTTATAATGTATGGCAATTTCTTGCCTCCTTTGTTGTAATTTCTCATCCATTCCATATCAGAAGCTGTTTCTGCCTCGTGATTTCCCACAACCGGATACCAGATTATGTCTTTTCCTATATATTTATGTATGGTGTAAAGAACTGAATCAGGAGGGTCAATATCCCCTGGGGAAATAATAAACTGAAACGTATCAATCTCTTTAATTGCTTCGCAAGCTCCTCTAAAATAGTCTTTATTGTCGCCTGTGTAATTTCTTGTATCAGCAAGGAGAACAAAGGAAAAAGGTTTGTTGTTGCTCTCTTTTAATTTGTTACCCGATGTGCAACTTGCTAACAGGGTGATAATTGTCAGAATCCAGATATTTTTTTTCATAAAAACGTTATTGCTATGATATTATAATTTTCCAAAAATATAAAACTATGGTGTGGCAACAAAATAAAATTACTGTCGAATTATAGAATAACAGGATTTGTTGTCATTTATATAAATTTCTACTAATTCAGCTTGACCCTCCCGGCCAAAAACTCAAAATCCTCAACCGTTAATCGCTCGGCTCGTTTTTGGAGTAAGAGGTCAACTTTTTCATCTCGATTGATGATGAAGCCTTTTAGAGAGTTGCGCAGGGTTTTGCGGCGCTGGTTGAATCCGGCCTTAACCATTGCAAAAAATATTTTTTCATTGCAGTCAAGTTGGGTTTTGCTATTTCGTTTCAGGCGTATTACAGCCGACTTCACTTTTGGAGGTGGGTAAAAGACAGATTCGTTTACTGTGAAAAGATACTCGATATCGTAAAAAGCCTTAACCAGTACACTCAGTATCCCATATTTTTTGCTTCCTGGCGGTGATGCAATCCTCACAGCTACCTCTTTCTGAAACATTCCGACAACCTCAGTAACGCTGTTTCTGTATTCCAGAACTTTAAAGAGTATCTGGCTCGAAATGTTATAAGGGAAATTGCCAATTATTGAAAAGTTGCCTGGAAACAAAGTCCCAAGATTATATTTTAAAAAATCAGCGTGGAATACTTTGCCATTAAGTTCAATAAAATTAGTGTTCAGATATTCGATTGATTCTCCATCAATTTCAATAATAAAGAAGTTTGTAAATTGTTTTTCAATTATATGCTTTGTAAGTATTCCGGTTCCTGCACCTATCTCCAGAACATTGTCAGTGCCTGGCAAAAGACTGTCAACTATTTTTTTTGCAATGTTGTCATCCTTTAAAAAATGTTGACCCAGATGCTTTTTTGGTGATACCATAATATTTATTTGTTTAACGGGCTACCAGACCTAACAGGTATTCAAGACCTGTTAGGTCTTTGCCCTTTAAAATGAGACAAGCGTCCACGCTTGTCTGTTTACTACTATTTTAAAATTATCTTTTCAGAAAAAACTTTTCCTCCTGATTTTATCTTTACAAAATAAACACCCTTTGCATTACCACTTAGGTCGAAACTGACATTTTCCCTGCCTGCATTATCAAAGTCTTTTGAAAACACAATCCTTCCGTTTATATCAGAAACGATAATTCCTGAATTGGCAGAAATTCCGTTTTTCAAGAAAATATTAACATTTCCATTTGTTGGATTGGGGTATATTGAAAAGTTATTTTGTGCCAAGTCATTTATATTAGTTGAAGGATTATAATTCCATGTTCCCCACCACATTCCTCTGCCATGAGTTGCAGCCAAAATTGTATTATCAGCTTTTCTGATTTTTAGATTGTCAATCCTTACATTGGGAAAAGAGGCATCATGCTCCCACTCAAAATCTGGCAGACTTGCATCATCAGTAATCCAAATTCCCAGTTCTGTTGCAAGGATGATCTGTTTTGCATTTTGAGGATGAAACAAAGCCCATCGAACCGGAATGTCAGGTAGGTTATTTGTAATATTAGCCCAGTTGGTTCCTCCGTCATAAGTTTGCCATACTTTTGAAACCCCGTAATTAGAGAACGTTGCTATCAGGGTATCATCAGAGCCGCCAACTTCAACACAGGAAAGATAGGCTGTTGGAAAATCATCAGATCCTATCTCTTCAGTATCAGGTGTTGCCTGTGCGTTATTAGCTTTGAAAAGCCTGCCATTTTGTGAACCAAGAAATAGTGTTGAAGTCCCTGAAGGTGAATTGGGCGATACCTTAACATTTGAGTAGTATGTGGTCAAACCTGCAACGCCTATGAGAATAGTGCTGTGAGTTACATTTGGGATACCTGACATTCTCAATATCTTATTTGCATTACTCCCATTGAATTTTGTTTTATTGGCGTAAAGAATATTGTTTTCACTGTCGTAATCACAAGGGTTTATGAACACCCCTGTATTTGGTTCGCCAAAATCAGTAAAGTAGTTAAAATTGGAAAATAAAGTATATCTGTTATAGTAAACAGAGGTTATCATATATTGGGATTGTGTTTCGTCGAAAAAGCAATAAGTGCCATCGCCCCCATCAATCATATCATCTATATCAAGTGGCTGACCCATGTACAGTAATGATCCGTTATCCTGCAGGCCACCTATAAAAATATTTTGTCCTGCCTCAGGATAAATGTCGGCAGCATAAAATTGCAGAGTATTGAGATTTTTATTTTTCTCCTCAAAAACAGGATATGCTACAGATGCATTTTCTGAATAAAATATTCCACCATCACTGCTGAATAGTGCAATATCGGATGAGCCGGGTTTATATCTGCCCCAGTGCTGGTCGGCATGGACATAATCATCACCACCACCATAGTACATTAAAGCCCAATCGGAAACATGATTCCACGAATCCCCTCCATTAAGTGATTTCCAAAGGTCAAGACCTCCGACAAAAACATTGTTAGCATCAGTTGGATTAACAACCACTTCGAAAGCGTGCCACGACAATGAAGCCCAGTCTACAGAACCTCCAGGCAGAGGTTTTTCAACCCACGACTGTCCAGCATTATCTGAGCGAAGTACATATCTTCCACGGGCATAATTAAAATTTGTACTGTTAAGCCATCCTGCACCAACAATAGCATAAACAACGTCCGGATCAGATGGAGCAGCAGCAAGAACAATTCTTCCTGGTATAGGATAATCAGGGTCATTAGGAATTATAGTCTCATAATAATCGTAAACTGTCCAACTTCCTGGTAATCCGCTATCTGAGTATAAAATAGTAGCACCTCCTTCACCGTCAAGGTTTTTTAGCGTTCCGATAAATATTCTTCCTGCAGAGGATATTTCGATATCAGCAGGAGCATAGGGCAAATCTTCTCCTGCAATGTTTGGTAGCACCTGCTCCCAGGTTACGCCTCCGTCAGTTGATCGGTACAAGCCATCTGAAGGACTGCTGGATTGATTTATGCCATGATATATTCCAGAAACTACACCGGCATAAATAACACTTGTGCCGTTTTCGTCTCTTATTTCGATATCCGAAATATATTTAAAATCTTCTGTAGATGGAATAATCTCCCAGGTTACTCCTCCGTCGGTTGTTCTCCATATACCGTATCCAACCCCGGACGATTCTCTGTATATTATCCTTGCAGTATGATATTCACCGGTTCCCACATAAAATGTCTGAGTGTTGTTTGGGTCATAAGCAATACAGTTTGTTGCCAGGCCCGGCCAGAAGTCATCCACTTGCTGCCAGCTTGTGCTTCCCGAAATATCATTGTTAAACCACAAGCCCCCGGTTACACTGCACGCCCATACTTTATTATCTTCATTGGGGTCCCACATAATACCCCGCA
>JAOZOC010000362.1:1292-4223 GCA_029933495.1 Bacteroidales bacterium | reverse complement strand
ATAGTTTATGGTATTCAGCAGCAGCATATTCCTATTGTATTTTTTACCTGCATTTCTGATAATTTATTTTATTATCGGGAAAAGGCTGAAAAATCTGTTTGCACTTATTGCCAGTATCTTTTTTTATGCCTGGGGCGCTCCCGATTTTATCTTTATTGTCCTTGGTTCAATCGTCATCGACTTTTATCTCGTCAGGTGGATGAATAAATCGGAAGGGAAAAAGAAAAAACTGCTTGTCGCTGCATCTGTATTTTTAAATGTTGGTTTATTAGCCTATTTTAAATATGCCAACTTTTTTGTTGAAAACATCAACGAGATATTTGCCGCAGTTGGGGTAGAACAAGTTAAATGGACTGCTGTTGCTCTGCCGATTGGGATTTCATTTTTTACGTTTCAGAAGATGACATACGCCGTTGATGTTTATCGCGGAGTGTATCACCCTTTGAAAAAACCGACAGATTTTGCCCTCTACATACTGATGTTTCCACAACTAATTGCCGGTCCAATTGTGCGATTTAACGAAATTGCAAATCAGATTGAAGACCGTAGTTGGAACGAGAACAATAACAACCGCCTGACAGGTTTTTTCAGATTCACAATCGGGCTGGCAAAAAAAGTTCTGATAGCAAATGTCCTTGGGGAGCAGGTTGATATGATCTTCGGGCTTGAGCAGGTTGAGTTTAACACAATCACCGCCTGGATAGGAATAGTTGCTTATGCCTTTCAGATTTACTTCGACTTTTCCGGCTATTCCGATATGGCAATAGGTATCGGCAGGATGATAGGATTCGATTTTCCCGAAAACTTTAATAACCCCTATATCAGTCAAAACATAACTGAATTCTGGAGACGCTGGCACATAACACTCGGAAGATGGATGCGCGATTATCTTTATATCCCATTAGGAGGAAACCGTGTTTCCACGATGAGAATCTATTTTAATCTTTGGGTTGTGTTTCTTATTTCAGGATTATGGCACGGAGCCGCCTGGAATTTTGTTATATGGGGAGCTTTTCACGGAATGTTCCTAGTTGCTGACAAACTGTTCCTTCTGAAATTTTATAAAAAGATTGGTAAGATTCCAAGTATCGCAATAACATTCATTATAACACTTATCGGATGGGTGCTTTTCAGGGTTGAGAATATGGGGCAGGCAGGTGATTACTTTCAAAATATGTTTAATATGAACTTCTGCTTCGACGATATCTATTTTGATACTAAGTTTTGGTTTATAATGTCAGCAGCAGTTTTCTTTTCGTTTTACGGAGGTTTCCATAGAATTGAAAAATGGCAAATGAAAATATTTGATAAGAATAAAAGAAATGGAGTTTTAATCATATTCTTTATGATTTCAGTAATGCTTTTTATAATAAGCCTCGGATATATTACTTCATCGGGTTTTAATCCTTTTATTTATTTTAGATTTTGATGAAAACGACGGGGAAAATATTGGTTATATTAATGCTTGCTTTGCTGGTTTTACCAGGCATACAAAAGGAGTATCCTTTTGTTAAGGTCAGGAAGCTGGATGGAAGTTTTGTATTGGCCGAAAAACCGGTATTTACCTGGCAAAACTGGTATTCTGGAGAATATCAGTCAAAACTTAACAACTATATTGAAGATCATATCGGGTTTCGTGATTTTCTTGTACGGTTAACAAACCAGATTGATTTCAGTTTTTACAGAGTTCCGCATGCTGAAGGAGTTGTAATTGGAAAAGAGGATCAGTTTTTTGAATATGATTACATAAGAGAGTATTTTGGTGGTGATTTTATTGGTGAAGAGATAATTGATAAAAAAATAAGAGAACTTAAATTTCTTCAGGAATACCTTAAAAAAGAAAAAAATATCGACCTAATCCTGGTTTTTGAACCGGGAAAAGTTTCGATTTATCCCGAATATATTCCTAACTGGTATTTCAAACAGGGCAAGTCAACCACTAACTCGGAGGTATTCCTGCAAAAAGCTGATCAATACGAAATTAAATATATTGACTTTGAAAAATACTTTCAGAAGCTTAAAAACAATACCGAATATCCCATTTATCCCCAATATGGAATTCACTGGAGCATTTACGGAATGTCGTTCGCAGCCGACTCGTTAATCCGATACATCGAAAATCTACGGCAAATAGATATGCCTGATGTATATATTGACAGTCTAGAGATAGTAAGACACGCAAAACGACCTGATTACGATGTAGCTAATACTATGAACCTGCTGTGGCACTTACCGGAAAAACAAAAACTGGCATATCCTGTTTATCGTTTTGAAGATAATCCTCAAAAGGAGAGGCCAATGGTTTTAACTGTTGCCGATAGTTACTACTGGAATATTTTCAATACACGAATACCAAAACATCTGTTTAAAAATGAAGCATTCTGGTATTTCAATGCCCTGGTTTATCCCGACACATACATCAAAAAAACAAGAACTTCTGACCTAAATCTTAAAGAAGAAATTGAGAAACAGGATGTTATATTCCTGATGGTTACAAAACGTTTTCTCTATAAATTCGACTGGACTTTTCTTAACAAGGCTTACAATCTGTATGCACCAAAATCGAAATATGATCAGTTATACACTCTTATTGATAATATTTGCAATGACAGCAAATGGTTTGATATAGTAATTGAAAAAGCAAAACTGAAAAAGATGTCTCTCGGTGATAAACTAAATGAGGATGCTAATTATTTATTCAGAATCAATGATAAAAAAGATTTTATGATTTTGAAAGGGTCAGAGTATTATGCAGAAAAAATCAAAGGCACTCCTGACTGGTTTAAATCAATAAAAGAGAAGGCCGAGAGAAAAGACATTTCTGTCGATGAATTGATACTTCTTGAAGCCGACTATCTCTTTAAGAAGGAGTATCCCGAACTTTTTGCAAAGCATAAAGCCATCAGAGATCAAAAGGAGATAATTCTTAAC
>JAOZOC010000362.1:0-1282 GCA_029933495.1 Bacteroidales bacterium | reverse complement strand
TCTTAACGACCCCAGCCTGTATGCAAGGACAGATTCCATTGCAAAAAAGTACTATCTGACCTTTGAGGAGGCATTGCAGATTGAAGCGGAAAAACTGGCATTTCCCGATAAAGAATAGATATATTTTTCAAATCAAAATATATTAACTTCCTTTGAGATTGTACTTTTGATTAATAATCATCAATGTATGATTTAAGAAAAAGTTTTTTTAATAATCCCAATGTTGCAGGTTTAACTGCTTGATAGTGCATATTCTAATATACAATAATCTTCCCAACATAAATATTATCACCCGAAATCAACCGGTAGAAATATAATCCAGACTGTACCCTATTTCCAGAATTATTGGCAGCATCCCAAACAACTTCATGATTCCCTCTGCTTAAATCTTCACCATTGACAAGTAATTTCACGAGACTTCCCTTATTATCAAAAATACCAAGAGTAGATTTTGCCGGTTCATTTAGATTAAAGCTTATGGTTGTCTCACCTGCAAACGGATTGGGATAACATCCGGCATAAAAACCGGAATGTTCATTAATTCCACTTAAAATATCCACGTTAAGATAGACCATAGTCTCATACACATTATCAAGATGATCGGTAATGGTTATTTTTGCAACATAATCGCCCTCTTCCAGACCGTTTGTGTTTATTGTGGAAACAATGCTGTCCGTACTTCCGGCATTCAGGCCTCCGGCCAGTTGGTCAAGGGTTATCCACTCTACAGTATTTCCAAGAGTATCGGTAACTTCAACAGAATAAATAACTGCACCACTTCCGACATTACTTATTATTACTGTATCGTATGTAAAATCACCGCTGATAAGTGAATCAATAATTATCTCAGGTGAATAAGTAATCTGCGGGTCGGAATCTCCGAAAGGAGGAAGTGAAATATAATCAATCCAACCACAATCGGAACCGCTACTGACAGAGTAATCTTTCTCATAAGACCATTTTAAAGTATGAACTCCGGATGTAATATTATAAGATGATTCTGACCAGGGTTTTTCACCTTCCCAGGCTCCCGTTTCAGCACCGTCAATATAAAATTTAAGATAATCATAATTCCCTTCACTGGAAACTTTATGCGCAAAGCTTATTTCCCCGTTAACAAGTATGCAAACCTCCATCTCCATATAAGAAATTTCATCATCTTCAATATCTCCTGACCGTGCACTGTAATTTCCCATATAAACTTCATTATCATCAATAACCCAATCGGCATTTCCACCAAGCTGCCAGGGCATTGCAGTAAAATCACCGGTTTCAAAACTTT
>JAOZOC010000361.1 GCA_029933495.1 Bacteroidales bacterium | reverse complement strand
TTGATATTTGTCTGATTCTTACTCATTTGCCTGAACCAGGCTACATTTGCATTAAAGGGTGTTGCCGTCCAGAAATATGCATTTTTATCAAGAAAGCTAAGAATATCAAGTCCCTTATTATAGTTTCCTGCCAAAGGTGCATTAAATCCTGATGAACCTTCACACATCAGCTTACGACCAACTACATTAATTCCTCCGAGAGTATCTGTCAACTCTGTCCACTCTTCATCTGTTGGCAGGTGAAATCCTGCAGGACAAATCTTTAAAGCCGTTTCCCAATCATATAATCTGCCGTATTTCTTTGTTTTAAGAGTATCATTTTTAAAGCAATAGCTGCCTTCAATAACACTGTCAACATTCAAGGCCATCCACTCCTGATTTCCGATTTTAACCGTAGGGATATCCTGTGCCTGAATATTTAATAACAATAACAAAGCAGAAAATAATAAACAGGTGTTAAGTCGCATATAAATTTCTGATTTTTTGTTCAAAAATAGTTAAAAAATGTGAAACCCTCTGTTAACGTTTGTTAAACAGCTTGACATTAATAATTGCGACACTGTAATTTTGCCGGACAATTATTAAAAATAAGTTTTAACTAAATAAAAGGAGGAAATGGTTATGAAAAATTCACTGAAATTTTCACTGTCAGGAGCAGTAGGAGCAATTCTTACAATTGTAATTTTTTTGGCATTGGGATTAAATAAAAAGGAAGTTATTATAAAACATGTACCGGCTTCCGATTCAATGAATGCAAAATACGTTTCGGGTAAATACGAAAATGCAGCTCCGGAAATTGATTTTACATATCCGGCACATCAGGCAATGGAATCGGTTGTTCATATAACTTCCAGTCAGCGGACAAATTATGGTGGTGGACGCGGAATGGACATGCAGAGTATCCCGGAGCCTTTCAGACAGTTCTTTTTCTTCAACCAGCCGCAGCAATCGCAACCGAGGGTTATGCAGGCTACAGGTTCGGGAGTAATTATCACTGATGACGGTTATGTCGTTACGAACAATCATGTTATTAAAAATGCTGATGAGGTTGAGGTTACTCTTCACGACAACAGGAATTATAAAGCAACGGTTGTGGGTACCGATCCGGCAACCGATATAGCCCTGTTAAAGATTGATGAAAATGAACTCAAACCGATTGCGCTTGGTAATTCGGATCAGACGGAAGTTGGTGAATGGGTTCTCGCAGTAGGAAATCCTTACAACCTGACATCAACCGTAACTGCCGGTATCATCAGCGCAAAAGGCCGCAATATTCATATTAATAAAAATGAATCTGCTGTCGAATCTTTTCTTCAGACAGATGCAGCAGTCAATCCGGGGAACAGCGGTGGTGCCCTGGTAAATATGAACGGCGAGCTGGTTGGCATCAACACTGCTATTGCCAGTCCCACAGGAGCATATTCTGGTTATTCTTTTGCAGTACCCTCGAACCTTGTGGAGAAGGTTGTCAGCGATCTGAAAGAATATGGCATTGTGCAGCGCGGATTCCTAGGTGTTATGATCAGAGATGTTAACGCCGACCTTGCTGACCAGAAAGACCTTGATGTTAACGAAGGTGTTTATGTTGACAGTCTGATGGAAAACAGCTCTGCTGCCGAAGCAGGCCTTGAAAAAGGAGACGTTATTATTGAAATTGATGGAAATAAAGTTGAAACCTCTCCCGAGTTACAACAAATAGTTGCTATGCACCGTCCCGGCGATAATGTGATCATTAGCGTTGACAGGGATGGAAAAAGAAAAGATATTGAAGTGATGTTGAAAAACAGGGAAGGAAACACTGAGATAGTGAAGAAGGACAAAGTTGACGTCCTGACTGCGCTTGGTGTGGAACTGGAAACAATCTCGTCAAAAGATGCGAAAAAGCTTGATATTGGAGGTGGTGTCTTGGTTAAGAAGCTTGTTGCCGGAAAAATTAAAAAACAAACAAATATGAAAGAGGGGTTTGTTATCACAAAAGTTGATGGTAATCTTGTTGAATCGGTTGAAGATATTGTGAACATTCTGAAAGATAAAAAAGGTGGTGTACTTATTGAAGGAAGATATCCAGACTATCCTGGTGACTATTATTATGCATTTGGAATGTAAATATGGCTTTGTTTGATTTATTTTATCCCCACTGTCAGCCTTTATTAGGATGGTGGGGATTTTTATTTTTGCATTATGGGGCCATCTAAAAAAAATATTTGAACCATAAAAGTTATTAACCTTCGGTAGCTGAGGTTTATTTCGCCCGGCACTAAAAACAGGATGCTCCCGACTGGATTAATTAAGATAAGAACAATTCAAATCAATAAAAACAATCCGGGTAACCAAAAAATCATTTCAATGAGATTTCTGTAAATATTATTTTGTGTCAAATATTTGGCAAAATTCAATATAATTAGTAACAGTAGAGACATTATCATAATAACTTTAGATGTCATTGCCTCAAGAGGATTTGTCGCCATTACTATTATTCCGGTGCAAATAATGAAAACGGCAGCCATAAGAAAGTAGATGAGATT
This sequence comes from Bacteroidales bacterium, assembly GCA_029933495.1. Classification (GTDB taxonomy): domain Bacteria; phylum Bacteroidota; class Bacteroidia; order Bacteroidales; family JAADJA01; genus JAADJA01. The sequence goes on along the minus strand of JAOZOC010000361.1, from coordinate 1,699 downwards.
TGTAGTTTTGTTTATTCCAAAATTGACAGCAAATGTATTGTGATTGTCAAGTCTGTCGTTTTCATCTTCAAAAATGGAAAAACTCAATATTGCGGCGAAAACCGTCAGAAAAAAACTTGCCATAATGAGAATTTCCGGTAAAGTAATGTTATAAGAAGTAAGTGCGACAGGCCCACCCCAAATCCCGACTGTGTAGATTAGTGCAACAAAAAACTCCTTTTGAAGGAGATAGCTTTTTTTCTTTCCTGAAAAATAGACGATAAGCAGGTAAAGAAGTGTAGCCGTTCCAGCAATAAGCCCGAATTCAATAATTTTATTTTCGAGAAAAAAAAGAATCAAAATTATATTGACAATTGATAAAAAAAGAATAGCGACAAAGATTTGTTTCGCATAATAATAATGAAAGAAGTGTCGGGCAGTATGAGAGTTGTCTTTTAATTTAACTCCATCAATAAGATGGTCGAGGGTATATACTATCAAGACAGAAAGGGGCAGGACAATCCACCATGCAATCCCCGGATTCACGTGTAACAGTCTTACAGCCATTACTCCTCCTGCCAAAGCTCCTATCACTACATCAACAGAAAGGATGTTGAATATTTGCCACCATTGGATATTAAAAATGTCTTGTTTGCATTTATTTTGAATGGATAATTTCATTTACCTTTGTAAACTGATACTTAATGAGAATACAAATGTAACACGATTTATTGATTTGATATAAAGTTGGCTTCGTTGTACTTTAAAAGATTCTCAGGAAAGTATGAAATCAATAAAATACATAAAATGATTATTAGCCGCCAGAATGTTTTATTTTTTATTTTTGCTGTGATTGCAATAGCTTTTTTTTCGTGCAGGGAAAGTACGAAAAAGAATACAATATTGACACAAAGTCACGACTGGCACTATTTCGGGCAGACTCCTCCCTATAAGATTCCTGAATTATTTCTCCCGGAGATAATTTCAACCCGGCGTAATGAGCGAGACATCACCATCTCTCCGTATGGTTCGGAGATTTATTACTCAATGGTATTACCAGCTAATAAAGTGCAGGTGATTTTATATTTGAAATTTGACGGTGCTTTTTGGTCTGAGCCTGAAGTTGCTTATTTTTCCGGTATCTATAATGATATTGAACCCTCTTTTTCTCCTGATGGTAAAAAGGTGTTTTTTGCATCCGACAGACCTGTGAAAAAGGGAGAAAAACCCGCTGATTACAATATCTGGTATATCGAAAAAGGAGATAGTGGCTGGACTAATCCTGTTAATGTTGGAGAACCAGTCAATACAGAAAATAATGAGTTTTATCCTTCGGTAACCAATTCGGGAAAATTGTTTTTTACTGCCGGACGGCCTGATTCTTACGGAGGCGAGGATATTTATTTTTCCGGTTTTATCAACGGGAAATACACTGAACCTGTAAATGCCGGGTCAAATGTGAATTCCGGCTTTGCCGATTTCAATGCTTACATAGCACCGGATGAAAGCTATTTGTTGTTTTCTTCTGTTGGCCGGGATGATGATTTGGGCGGCGGAGATATTTATATTTCCCGAAAATTGAATGATACAACCTGGTCGGAGGCAAAAAACCTTGGTAAAACAATTAACTCCGATGAATCCGACTTTAGTCCGTTTGTTACTTTTGACGGTAAGTATTTGTTTTTCACGAGCAACAGGTCAAATCCGAACCTCAACACTC
>JAOZOC010000360.1 GCA_029933495.1 Bacteroidales bacterium | reverse complement strand
AAGAGAATATTTCATTTGCCGATATTGTTCGTGGCTCTGACGAGGATTTCCATTTTATCTGCGGAGCGAAGAATGCAGATGAAGCATTTGATTTTGTAAGGAATAATGGATGTAGCATTCTTATCTTTACCACTGGTGATAAAAACGTTGAATTCAGGTCAGAGGAGCTGTCGTTTTCACTTCCCGTTCCGGAAATAAATATTGTTAGCACAATTGGTGCTGGTGATAATTTTAATGCTGGGATAATCTTTGGATTAAGTAAGTATGGGATTGGGAAAAATGATCTTTCTGATACAAGCTCCGTTTCATGGTATTCTATTATTGAAACGGCAATCTCATTTGGCTCCCACGTTTGCTGTAGTTATGAAAATTACATTTCAAAGGAGTTTGCAGGGGAAATGAAATCTTAGACCTTTAGCTATTCCGGATTTTAACGCTGGCTTTAGCGCGTGATAATCCGGAATCTATTATTTGGGAGATTTGCAGGAAAACACAATCTTACCCTTTTTTCTTCTTTCTCCTTTTCAGATACTGATAATCAAAATAGTAAAGCACTTTTATTGAAAAGCTGTTTGTGGCAGGTGATTGAAGTGTGTTACCAAGATTTTTGAAATAGTTCGATTCCATTTCATATAATATAGAATTAATGATTCCAGGCTCCTCAAAAGTTGTAATGGCATTTTTCCATACTATGTTGATCTCACTGCCTGGAGCAAAGTTCCAGATGTAAACCATATCAACATTAAATGCATTGAAACTGAAATCATTTAATTCGTTGTATTCAGAAGGCAGTAACCCTCCTTCTTCCGTGAGATCATGATAACTGTTGTATTCTACAGTGATCCAGTAGTGTCTCAACCTCAGGCTTAAAGAAGATTTATTATTGAATTTGTAATTTGCCTTAAGAATGTTTTCCCAGGTATCAATATTTCTTTTGCCAAAGAGAATATCCTGATTTCCGTCTGTTCCGGTTGTGTCATCCACATAGCCAATGCTGTTTTTGCTGTATGCGTAATCCACTTCGAGTGACAACATCAGTTTGTCACTTGCTCTAAAGCGGGGTTCGGTATTAAAAGAATATGTACTTTGATCGTACCTCGGCGAATGTCTTAAACTACCTTTGAGGTCAATAACGAGTTTTTTCCTGTAGTCGGGTGATACACCGGCTTTAATTTTGTAACCCGGAGGTCTTACATAATATCTGCCGTCAACTCTCGGTTCATAGAAATCGTAAGAATCAACAGGTGTCCCACTCACCCTGAACCAGGCAGATAAGAAATTTGTGAACCTTGCGTAGGTTGATATTCCCAGATCGAACTGTGTGAATTCCCGGGGATTGTAGAGGCTTCTGTATTCAAACCAGGCATGTGTACCTAAATCAAGAAAGATTCCGAAAGGTTCATAAACTTTATACCCAAGTGACAACTCGTCAGAAATCAGGTTGTTATGCCTGAGGAATCCCATATGGTTTGGATTGTATTTGTCGTCAATGAGTTCGTGGCTCAGGTCAAATGTGAAGTTTCCGCTGACTTTACCTGCACTTAGTGAGTAGGTGTATCCAAGCTCAGGATGAAATCCCGAATTGTAAATCTGACTTATACTTGCCTGCCCCTCAACAGCATATTTGTTTGTATTGTTGTTTAGTTTGAATTCGGTACTGCTAACGTTAGCCGAAAACCCGGCATCCGGTTTATATACATTGGTGTTATACAGACTTACGTATGAATTATTTTTAAATGACTGATCAAGCACAATCATATTGTAATTTGTATAAGGGTCGGAAAGGTATTTTCTTTCCGAACCGGTGATTGTATCGGTTATTTTTGCATAAGTGTTTGCCGTAATCCCGTTGAAGATTCCGACAGCAAGGTTCTTTTTCGTTTTTCCCGTAATTTTTGCTGCATTTATCAACTGTGTTGTCGAGGGATTGTCAGTTACAATTTCATTTTCCTCAAGATCATAGTAAGCGTTGTAATACCCTGACGGTTTTGAGCCTATTCGTCTTGAATAGAAGACATCACCCTTGTCAAACAGTTCTGTCCCTTCCATAAAGAACGGTCGTTTTTCATCATAATATACTTCAAAAGGTGAGAGGTTGTAAATCTCATCATCAGCCTGAACCTGGCCGAAGTCTGGAATCAAAGTCATATCAAGAGTGAAACTTTCGTTTATCCCATACTTCACATCCAGCCCGTAATTATAGGAGTATCCCCACGAGGGGCTGTGCGGGTCTTTTTCAATGTATCCTGAAAGATAAGGGACGAATGATAATCTTAAAGGCGGAACAATATCCCGTACCCCTTCCAGGATGCCTGACTGAAGGTTAATACCGTCAATTTTTCTGTCAATGAAATTCCACGAATCATGCTCTTTGTACCTCATAATGTCACGATATATCTGCAATCCCCAGGTCTGGACATCTTTTTTAGGAAACCGCAGTGCAGAATAGGGAATTTTATATTCAACGATCCATCCGCTATCAATGATTTTCACTTCACTTTTCCACACTGCATCCCACGAATCATCCTCATCATCATCCGAAAGCGATTTCAGGTCTATTTGCACACCCCTTGAGGTAACCAGAAAACCATAGGCCGTTAGATAGTCATTGAAACAATCAATGTAAACACCGAAGTAGTCTGAAACCCCTATGTCGTCCCTTTCACTCAACTCTGTCAGTATACTGTCGGGGTGCGGGTCGTAAAGCATAGCACCGACATACAGAGCTATATCGTCATAAACAAATTTCACCTCCGACTTTAATGAGGCAGGCCTTCCGTTATATGGCCGGTGTTGCACAAACCCGGTTGCAACAGGCACTCCTTTCCAGGCTTCATCGTTAAGATCAGCATCAATCTTTGGAGGATTGTTAGTTCTGATAGCATTTACTTTCTTCTTAGCGCCTATCTGACCTAAAATACTCCCTGAAAGAAGAAGGCTAAAAAAAAGAATACCAAGGTATTTTATATCAAAAATAGTAAATTTCATTTTTCAGATTTCCGGTTACAAAGAAAAGAAGTTTTTTGCCATTTATTATTTAGAATAGGTTTAAATAGAGTCCTGTTAATAAAAACCTGTTTTAAATACATACACATTTTATACTTTTATTGCCCAAAAGAGTTTGTTTTTAAAAATAATTATTATGAGAAAATTGATGCTCCTTTTAATCCTGTCTGCACTTCTAATATCCGGCACTTTCCCTTATCTTGGCGGGGAAGGCGATAGTTCAGGAGATAACAACACATTGTCAAAAGATGAGATTGCTGCTGGTTGGCAACTCCTCTTCGACGGAAAAACAACAAACGGGTGGCGCGGCTTTAATAAATCAACCCTTCCCGAAGGCTGGAAAGTTGAGGATGAATGCTTTGTGACGATAGGCAAAGGAGGTGACCTTGGCGGTGATGTCATTACCGAATCGGAGTATGAGGATTTTGAACTTTCCCTCGAATGGAAGATGTCAAAAGGTGGTAACAGTGGTATCTTTTTTCATGTGCTTGAAGATAACTATTCTGCTATTTATGCAACCGGACCTGAATATCAGTTGTTGGATGATGTTGGTTTTCCAACTAAAGTTGAAAAATGGCAAATGACAGGAGCCAATTATGCAATGCATAATGCATCTGATAATAAGAAGCTGATGCCGGTTGGTGAGTTTAATTCATCTAGGATAAAGGTAAAAGATGGTCATGTTGAGCATTGGCTGAATGGAGAAATGATTGTTGAATACGATCTTTGGTCTGACGACTGGAAGCAAAGAGTGCAGAATTGTAAATGGAATGATTATCCGGGATATGGTCTTGCACGTAAAGGACATATTGGCTTACAGGATCATGGGAGTAAAATTATGTTCAGGAATATTAAAATTCGTGATCTTACTGACTTAGGCCAACCTATTTTTAATAGTAAAAATCTTGATGGATGGAATATTCATGGAACTGAAAAATGGTATGTCGAAAATGGTGAGTTGGTATGTGAAAGTGGTCCAGACAAAAAATACGGGTATCTTGCAACTGATAAAAAGTATAAGGATGTAATCATTCATCTTAAATTTTTGCAGGAAGCTGACGGAAACAGCGGTGTCTTCTTCCGTTCTTCACTCGATGGAACAAAAATAAGCGGCTGGCAGGTTGAGGTTGCACCAAAAGGTAATGATACTGGCGGAATTTATGAATCTTATGGCCGTGGCTGGCTCCATCAGATTCCTGATGAGAAGGAGAATATCCT
>JAOZOC010000359.1 GCA_029933495.1 Bacteroidales bacterium | reverse complement strand
TAAATTCCGACTTTTCTTTCGTATAAAACAGAACTTCCAATGCCATTCCGGTTTTCACTCCAAAACTAAACCGCCCCTTTCTAAGAAAAGTCCAGTTAACTGTTATTGGAAATCCGAAAATATAGTATTCCGGTTTTATAGTAGTCAGATAATCCGTATAATTCGGATCCAGATTATCAACATTTACATTTATACGAAAACTTCGGTATTTGAAATAAACACCGGAAGTAAAACTAATCAACGAACTGTCGTTAAGCCTCTCAACCATAAGACCAATACTGTAATTATCTGTTATCCTTTCGCTTGTCGGCAAATCCATGTGTTTCTCATAATATGCGGAAGCAAACTCATACCCGGCGTTAAACCCAAATGAAAATTTGCGCGTTTGTGCATTACTTTCCCGGGAACTCAGCCCTAAAAGAACAATCACAAAAACTATTTTATATTTCTTTATATATCTTAACGTCCTCTCCATCATCTTTATAAAGCATATAATAAACAACCTCATTATTATAATAAATTTTCACATATTCAATTATCTGATAGGCACAACGATCGGTATAAGTTCCTTTAACAGTTACTTTTAGCGTATCTTTATCATAGTCGTTATAGGAAAAAATATAATATTTTGTCAACGGTGCACCAAGAGCTGCTTCTACCTCATTATAACGACTATCACCATAAGAAAAAAACGTTATTACCCCTCTGTCACATTCATTCCCGTACTGATCATAAACTTTGAAATTCTGGTAAGTGTAATCAGGATTTTGATTGTTAAAAAAATTTTCGTTAGTCGCAGGATCAAGAATAGAATAACTAAATGCAAACCATTCAAAAAATGAATCACCATCACAGGGTTCCATACAGGAAGGAGTTAAGAGCAAAGCTATTGCAAACAACATAGATACGGCTCTTAGCTTGAAAATTTTCAAAACCGGAGCCAGGATAGTGTTTATAAGCTTCATCACTACAAATTGAGTTGCTTTTATGAAATTCAATGGAAACAAAGGTAATAAAAAGTAAAATATGCCAAACTATATAGAAATAATACTTACTTTAGCTGATATTAAAAGAAACAATTACAACAAAAGCACGTAATAAAAAGTACTAATTATTTCTATATCTATGAAAGTAAAAGCACTTTTATCATTGGTAGCTGGAATAATGTATTTCAGTGTTTCATTTTCACAAAATATGATAGGCTCATTCTCAGCAACAGGGTCAGGTTACAGTTCAACAGTATTAACTGATTATCAGACAGTAGGCCTTAACCCGGCGAATCTGGGATGGAAACACAACAGCCATCTTATTAACTTTGGTATTGCCGAAATGGGATTTACAGTTTATTCCGAGCCTCTTAAACGATCATTGGTGAAAGAACTTTGGGGTAGTGATGATAATCAACTTAACACACTTGAAGAGAAGAATGAAGCGGCTGAATTGTTCAGTAATACCAGATTAGAAGTACAAGGAAGTATCAGCGGTGCAGGATTATCTTTTCAGGATGAAAAAATTGGAGGATTCGGTTTAGTTGTAAAAGAAAAAATCTTTTGGAACTCAAAACTGGGTGATATGGTTGCAGATATTATTTTCAAAGGGTATAATGCTGATTATTTTGATTCATTAGCTGTTAATCCCGATGGTGACTCAGTCGGATGGTCAACAGCCCCAGCCCTTTTATCTGACCTGATAGAAAATACAAAGATTTCATTACAATGGTATCGGGAGTATAACTTTTCTTACGGTCGCAGTATTATTAACAAGGAGAATGTCTCAATATATGCAGGAATTGGAGTAAAATATATTGAGGGATATAACATGTTTAGGTTTGGCTATGAGGAAGGTAGTGAACATATTGCCGCCGCTGCTCTTAATCCGGCAATAGGAATTGCTTTCGGACCAACACCTTCAGCTATGGAAGGGACGAGGTATCAACCAATAGGGCATGGCTGGGGTATGGATTTCGGTATTTCTGCGCTACTGTTTAAACAGGTCAGAATAGCAGCCTCCCTTCTTGATTATGGGGAAATCAGATGGGATGGAAATGTTTATGTTGTCAGCAACGACTTTGTTAAAAATATTACTGATGAAGGCCTGAATAGCTATAGCATCTTCGACTTGCAAAATGCAGGGTCCTTCGACAACCTGAAATGGGGCGGCTGGGAAGGTGCTGAAAGCTATACGACAGATCTGCCTATGAATATGCGTTTTGGTGCAGCCTATTTATTGAAAGGCAAATATGAATTCGGGACGGATGTGTATCTACCTGTTAACAAGACTGCTCCGGGAGCTTATACAAACACAATGTTCGGAATTGGAACAAGACTAATGCCTTTCAAATGGTTTAGATTTTCAACGGGATTTATTTATGGAGCAGAGACAGGGTATGCGATTCCTATGGGAATTTCTTTCTTCCCGTTCAACAATAGCAGTTTTATGTGGGAATTAGGAGTTGCTATTCGTGATGTAGCAACCTATTTCGATGATAATAAACCAACCGTTTCAGTTGCGCTTGGAGTTTTAAGGTTCAGCTTTGGCAATCTGTCTAAAACATCAAATGTGAAGACAAATGATTCATCTGGAGGGTAATTAGTCAGGATTTATTATTTTGCAACCCTTTGTTAAATTATTTCTATTTTCGCTATTTGAATTTTATGTATCCAATGGAAATCTCTTTTCTGACATCAGGACACCAGCCAAAAGACGATCGTATATTTTACCATCAGGCTCAATCTCTTGTATCAGTAGGACATAAAGTAGAAATCATTAGTAGTAAATCGGAATTAACAGTTACCGAAAACGATATAACATTCAATTGTTTTGAAGGGGACAGCTTCCTCAAAAAGGAAAAAATCAATAGATTTATAACGCTGCTGATCAAATCAAAACCCGATATAATAATTTGTCAGGAGCCACTTACAATTATGGCTGCCTCCAGATACCACAATCAGGCAGATAAAAAACCCAAAATTGTTTATGATATAACCGAATGGTATCCTTCCAAAAAATTCCTTTCCCATTACAACTCTGTTTCAAAAGTATTTCATTTCTTTAAATTATTGTTTTTCAATTTTTTGATGGCAGCAAAGGCGGATGCTTTTATTTTTGGCGAATGGTATAAAGGAAAACCTTACCGCTTTTTATTCCCCGGGAAAAAATTTATTTATTCCGGATATTACCCTGATTTGAAGTATATCAGATACAAAGAACCGGATTTAAGAAATGACTTGCTGAGGTTATCATACTCAGGCAAACTTAGTATTGAAAAAGGATTCGGTAATTTTCTTGAGACAATAAAAATACTGACACATAAGAGACCCGGTCTTAAAATTCAGATAAAGATCATTGGATGGTATGATTCTGAAAAGGAGCAAAAGATTTTTGAAAAGATGATTGCTTCATTTCCAAAAAATGTAAGTTTTAGCTTTTATCCTTTACAGGATTTCCTGACATTCATTGAGTTAATAAACGATACCGACATCTTCCTTGACCTTCGCTCTGATGATTTTGAAAACCAACGATGTCTTCCGATAAAAATATTTTATTATGCAGCATTAAAGAGACCAGTCATATACACCGCCCTGAAAGCAATACGTAAAGAGGTTGATATTGATGAGTTTGGGTATCTTGTCAAACCAAATGACATACAGCAAATTTCAAATTTAATTCTGAATTACATTGACAATAGTAAACTTTATCAAACACATTGCAGCAACGCAAGAAAGCTTGCTGAATCAAAATATAACTGGGGTGCAATAAAAGATGAGTTTACAGAGTTTTTACAACATTTGATTGAGAAATAATGCTGTCGCGGGAAACTATATTTACAATAATCACAAGGTTCGTTGTTCTGATTAGCAGTTTTACACTTGTGGTAATCTCCTCCCGTTTCTGGGGTGACGAAGGTCGAGGGTTGATAGCTATTATCATTACTGATGTTTCATTGATCGTTATTTTAAACAATATCACTGCAGGTGGTACACTTGCTTTTCACACTCCTAAGTTCGACAGAAATAAGATTTTCAGCATAGCATTTCCCGGAGTACTAATTACAACATTTATTGGAGCCATCATCTTTTCACTTATTCAGGGTTTTGAATATTTTCAGTATTTTTTTATTGCTCTGTTCATCTCCTTTGCAACAGCAACATCTTTATATTGGTTAGGGAAAAAGAACATAAAACTGTATAATATCTTTACATTATTGCCCCCCGTCTTCATCATCAT
>JAOZOC010000358.1 GCA_029933495.1 Bacteroidales bacterium | reverse complement strand
CCTTCAGCTGATTTGAATATTCCTGAGTCAGCGACCCTGATAGGAATGCTGGCAGCCAATACTGCCTATAATCCACGACTTCATCCCGAAAAGTCAGTAACAAGAAGAAATACGGTATTGTCTCGTATGGTAGTTGAGGGATTTATAACAGAGAAAGAGGCATCCGGTTTTAAAGAACAGCCCATTTATCTGGACTACAACTTAATGGATATGAACAGGGGCATTGCCCTCTATTTCAGAACATATATCCGTAAGAAAGTAAGTCGTATTCTAAAGGGAAAATATGGGGATACTTATAATCCTGAAATTGATGGCTTGCGTATTTATACTTCTCTAAATATAGAGCTGCAGTTATTTGCTGAGCAAGCTGTGGCAAGACACATGAAAAAATTGCAGAAAGAATTTGATAATCACTGGAAAACAAAAGACCCCTGGTATCAATATCCTGATGGTTTTATTAACAAGCTCCACAAAACAGAGTCCTACAAAAGATTGAAAGCTGAAGGGAAAAGCGAGGCAGAGATTAACAAAGAACTGGAGATTCCTCATACTATGCAAATCTACACCTCCGATGGAGAAAAAGTGGTGCAAAAAAGTGTATCTGATTCTTTAAAGCATTATTTACGGATGTTAAATACAGGTTTCCTGGCTATTGATCCCAAAACTGGTGCTATTCTTGCCTGGGTGGGCGGTGTCAATCATCAATACCTGCCATATGATCATGTTCTGTCTGAGCGGCAGGTTGGCTCTACTTTTAAACCAATTGTTTATACTGCAGCATTAAACAAGGGTATGATGCCCTGCCAGATGTTTGCCAATGAACGACGAGTTTATGAAGACTATGATGATTGGTCGCCAGCTAATTCAGAAGGTGAATATGAAGGGTGGTATAGTATGAAGGGTGGTATAGTATGAAGGGTGGATTGAAAAATTCTGTAAATACGATAACTGCTGAAATAATGATGGAAACCGGTCCTGCTAATGTCATTGCACTGGCCCGGAAGTTAAATATTGATACATACATCCCTGAAGTTCCTTCTATTGCTTTAGGTACTGCCGAAATCTCACTTCTTGAGATGGTAGAAGCATATACTGCATTTTCTAACAATGGATATTCAGTTAATTCATTTGGAATCCTTCGCATTGAGAATAGTAATGGAGATATTCTGTATGAGCAGGGTTCTCCGAAATATGGAAGTGTTGCTTTTACCGAAGATGTTGCTGCCCAGATAACTAACATGTTACAGGGTGTTGTAAATGAGGGAACCGGAAGATCGTTACGCAGTATTTATGGGGTACACAGTGATATTGCCGGAAAAACAGGAACCACTCAAAATAATGCTGATGGTTGGTTTATTGGTTATACTCCTGATTTTGTTGCAGGTGTGTGGGTAGGTGCTGAACTACCTGTAATACATTTTAGAACCATAGCTTTGGGCTCGGGAGCACATATGGCTTTACCCATTTTTGGGAAAGTTGTTAATGAAATGGAAAACAATAAAACACTGACAAATAAATACCTCTCACCTTTTCCGTTACTAACTGATTCTTTGCTTGTTGCAATGGATTGCCCTGATTTTACACTGGAGAATCCGGATAAAAATATTTTTGATATTGTCGGGGATATTTTCGGCAAAAACGATTCTGCTGCCATAGCAAAAAAAGAGATGAAAAAATCTAAAAAAGAACGAAAGAAAACTGTAGAAAAAAAGGAAAAGGAGGGGCTTTTTAAACGGATTGGAAATTTATTTAGGAAGAAAAAGAAGAAATATCCATAATTGAGTAAAAACACACATCTGTGTGCAGAAGTTTTATGGTGGACAGGCATAAAGTTATTTGATAAAAATGGTTACACCCCTCTCCTTTTACGATAGCTATCGGAACTCTCAACGGGAGAGGAAAGGCCTACGCGACAGCTTCTTCCCTCTTCTTTTTCAACATTCATAGTTTTAACGAAGGATCGTGAGGAGAGGGAAGAAGTTGACGCGTAGGCCCATCGGGGCGAAATGTTAGCCCCGACCTTCAGGTCGGGGAATAAATGGAATAGAAAAAATAGTTTTGGCGGGATTTTGGTATGCGAAGCACCAAAAATCGTGACAAAACTGAATTATTGAAATACAGTTATTAGAAAATCACAAATTCATGAAAACATACCTTGATTGTTTGCCTTGTTTTATGAACCAGGCCTTACGGGCTGGGAAAACAGCAACAAAAGATGAAATAAAGATCAAAGAATTGCTCGATAAGGTCGGGTGCCTGATAAAAGATATTCCTATGGACAGCACACCTCCTGAGACAGGTGATTTGATTTACCAAAAAGTCAGGGAAATAACAGGTGTTGATGATCCATATAAAAAGATCAAGGAGTCAAATATTAATGAAGCTTTGGCCCTGTATCCAAAACTAATCCAGGTTGTAAACAATTCAGATAACAGACTTCTGACAGCTATCCGGATAGCAATCGCAGGAAATGTTATTGATCTGGGGGTAGGGAAGGAGTTCAATATTCTTGAAGATGTAGAAAAGATACTTGAACAGGATTTTGCCATTTTTGATTTTGAGGAGTTTACATATCAACTTAAAAATGCAAAATCAATTCTTTACCTTGGCGATAATGCAGGGGAGTCGGTTTTTGATAAAATCCTTATTGAGGAGTTAGGTAAACCTGTGACTTATGTTGTACGAGATGTGCCTGTTATAAATGATGTAACTGTTGAAGATGCTATCAGCTCAGGGCTTGATGAAGTTGCCGAAATAATATCTTCCGGCAGCTCGGCACCAGGAGCTATTTTAGATTTATGCAATAATGCCTTTATCGAAAGGTTTAACGGTGCCGATATGATTATCAGTAAAGGGCAGGGGAATTATGAAGGTTTGTCAAATGTTAACCGTTCGGTATTTTTCCTGTTAAAGGCCAAATGTGGGGTAATAGCGAGAAATTTGGGAGTGGAAGAAAATGATATTATATTAAAGGTTGTTAAGGTAAAAAAGTAATAAGAAATTTTCCTTACCCCTGCCTGCTAATCTCCTTTAGCAAATCAGGATTTAGTAGTTTTGTCTCTTTTCCAATGATATCAATAATGCTATCATTTTTAAACTCTGTTAATAATCTGACAGTGCTTTCGGTGGAAAGACCGGCGAATTCAGCAATATCCTTTCTCGATAAATAGGAAAATATTTTCTCTTCCTGCAGATTTTGATTGTACAAATATATCAAAGTATCAGCTAATCTGCCGTGCATTTGTTTACTTCCCAGACTTAGGATTTCATTAAAGAGCTGGTTTTCATTTTCACAATACCCTTTAATAATTTCAGAAGCAAAATCGCCATTGCCTGTCAGTACTTTTCTAAAACTCTCTTTTTTAATCATGCAGATTGTTGAATCTTTTATAGCTGCGGTGGAGTAATTGTAGATGTTGTCTCCATAAATTGAAGACAAACATATCTAAGTAATATCAATATCTAATAGCTAATGATTATCTTTGAATTGAATTTAATTAAAGATTTTTTAAAATATGAAAACTTACGATGTTATTATTATTGGGGCTGGTCCACCGTTTAATCATTATAGAAAATCCTTGTCTACTCTATAACTACTTTCTCAATTTTTAATCCATTGGATGTTTCTATTTTCAATAAGTAAATACCTGCTTTCAGATGATAAATACCAATTTTATTGTTTTGTAAAGGATTAAAGTTTTCATAAACCACCTTTCCTGAATGGTCTAGCATAACCAATTTTTGGATGTCACAACCTTTAATGTAAACAATATTTTTTGCAGGATTTGGGTAAATACTGATATTTGTTAATGAATATTCATCGGCGAAAGTGCATTCCTCAATAGTTATCATATAGTTTTCGGTAGTTGCTGTACAATCTTCCCCGGTTTCTTCAGTTACAATTACCGATCCCTCACCCGGATTACCCCAGAGTACGGTAATCTGATACGTTCCTGTACCTAAAATTATTTCGCCACCTGTAACTTCCCATGTAAAGCTGTTACCAGAATTGTTTTGAGTCTCATAAACTTCTTCTGAGCCCTTGCAAACAGTTTGCTCTCCTGTTATATCAGGTGTAGGAGTTGCAAAAATCTGGATATAATCCTCACGTAACAGGGTATCCGTTTCAGTGTCGTTTGAACCAATAAGCCTTACATCGTAAGTTCCTGCATTTTCATAAGTAACTACCGGATTTTGTACCGATGATGTGGATGGAGTTCAACCTTCAA
>JAOZOC010000021.1:12901-15469 GCA_029933495.1 Bacteroidales bacterium | reverse complement strand
TTTATCAATCGTTCAACTTTGGATGAATCAAAAATTTCCGAATCCTTGATTTTGCTCATAGATAGATTATTGGAAAATTGTTCAGAACCACTGTTTACTAGATTTAACGAAACAGGTGCTCGGTATGCCTGCTTACTTCTGGAGACTATGGATTCAGGTATCTTGCCTGCCATAGTTTTTTTGAGTATGTATTTCTCAATTAAACTATTTAATTTGAATTCATCCGGTAATTTAGATGCAAATTCAATCAGCCGATGGTCAAGAAAAGGATATCGTCCTTCAACAGAGTTGCCCATCGCCATTCTATCACCCTGTGATGATAGTAAATAACCTGACATAAATATCTTAGCTTCTATGTATTGAGACTTTGACAAATCACTCCAATTATTAAATCCTGAAGGAATCATTCCGGATATGTCATCAAATTCTTTTGAGCTCCTATAATCGTCTAATAAATATGTAGTAATCCTTGATGTATTGTGCCAACGAAGCAAATGTGAATAAAAGGGATCATTGACTTCATTAAGTTTATATCCAAAGAAAAATCTGAGCATATTTGCATTGGAATTTTTGATAGCAGGAAGATACGGGTATAATTTTGTAAGAAGCAATGGTCGTAACTTTGAATCAGGTTGTTTTGCCCAAAATTTTCTAATCTTAGCCTCTTTAAAGATATTATAACCGGCCAGCATTTCATCTGCTCCTTCTCCTGTTATAACAACTTTTATCTTGTCTTGTCTTACTTTTTTTGAAAGTAAATACAATGGGGTAGGAGCAGTACGCAAAATTGGATACTCACCGTACCAGACTGTATCTGTAAAATTAGTTGCAATATCTTTCAGATTGCACGAAATTCCAACATGATTTGTCTTTAGATATCGTGAAGCTTCATTCTGGTATTCTGATTCATCAAAATCTTTTTCAGAAAACCCTATTGAATATGTGTCAACATTTTCAGGAAAAACTTGTTTTATGAGATATGTTGTGGCAGTAGAATCAAGACCACCACTCAGATAAGCAGCAACTTTAACATCAGCTCTAAGTCTTAATTTAACTGAATCGAGCAAAAGATTATAAAACTCTTCGGATGCATCCTTAAAGGAGATTTCATCAATACTTTGCTGCTTTGAAAAATCGTAATCCCAGTATTTGTTGATAGTCAGTTTGCTATTTATTAGCATATAATGACCCGGTTGAAGTTCGAGAATATTCTCAAAAGGAGTTGAGGGTGAAATTGGTGACCAATATGTAAAAGTCTGAATAAGGGACTTTGCAGAAAGCTTTCGTTCAACAAAAGGAAGCTCAAGGAGTCCCTTTATTTCTGAACAAAAAGACAAGCCTCTATTCGTCTGAGTATAAAAAAGAGGCCTTATTCCGACTCTGTCACGGGCGAGAAATAACTCTTCTTTTTCTTTATCCCAGATTGCAAGTGCAAATTGTCCGTTAAACTGATTTAAGCACTCCGGGCCATGTTCCATATACATTTTTAAAACAACTTCAGTATCACTGTTTGTCTGGAATGTATAACCCTTGTCTGCCAGTCCTTTTTTAAGCTCAATGTAATTATATATCTCACCATTATAAACAATTACATAGTTACCAGACTCATCAAGCATTGGCTGCTGACCTAATTCAAGGTCTATAATACTTAACCTGACATTTCCAAGACCAATTCGTTTGCCGAAATACATACCGCTCTCATCAGGACCTCTATGATATATCATAGAAAGCATTGATTTAATGTCTTCCTCAACCACATTCTGACCTGAATTAAAGTTAAATATACCGGCAATTCCACACATACTTTAGTTGCTCCTTTTCTTTGAAATATAATTTAGCATAGCATTAACCGACTCAAAATTTTCCTCAAGTAGTTCTGAGTCTTCTGCCTTTATTTTAAAATCCTTCTCAATGAAATTTATTAATGAGAGAAATCCCATTGAATCAAAAATTCCTTCATCAAAAATCAGAGAGTCATCTTTAATCTCTTTTTTATCAATCATTGCAGTATCAGCAATAAAATCTTTAATTTGCTCTTTTATCTCGATAATATCATTCATAATTGTATAAATTTATATTAAAATTATTTTATCCGTACATTTTTTTTCTTTATCTATCCTATTTAAAGTTTCAATAGAAAAATAATTACCAGGATCTGGTCATTCTTCTAATGCCCCAATATAGACCGGCCTTTTTTAAATAGTAACTTGAATATTTTTTAAGATTTGGATTAAAAGGTTCCGATAATAATTCTGGCCATAATTTCTTAATCATTGCCCTGTAAAAAATATTTGTATGGACATCTCTGTATTTTGAAGGGACAGAAAGAAAAATATCCATAAGCTTTCTGCAATTATATGGCGTGAATTCTTCCTGAGCAATGTCTTTGTCAACTTGAAATTGACTGTACCAATTGCCGTTCCTTTCCTCCCAATTAAACAAGTCAAGTATATTATAGTCCAAACTTTCAAGCTTTTTTTCAATTTCATTAATCCATTTACTATAATTCTCTATAACATATCTATTTCCTTTATAATCCCATATTATTGCCAATAATTTAGGTGTAAT
>JAOZOC010000021.1:790-12891 GCA_029933495.1 Bacteroidales bacterium | reverse complement strand
TATCGCTGAATCTTCCAGGCAGGTTAATTTTATGACCAAATTCTTTATAAAAGTTATAAATGACAGATATATTGTTTTTGTTTGCATACATATTATTTAAATTATACACTTCCTTAAACTTAGAATCAATATTCTGACTGGGTTTTATGATATTAAATTCCAAACCTATTTTATTAAGCATTCGCGATGGAATTACAATATCCTGATGTTTTTCAGTGAAATTATTTAACCAGATAATATAATAATAAATATCGGAACTAACTTTTCTGCTTGCTGCTAAAAGTAATCTGGTATCATTTCCGGCAGTTACAGGCATCATTAATTCATTTCTATTATTTGCACTTTCAATAATATTAGAAAGCATTTTACTGCCTTCGTCAACGCCTTCTGTGAGTGAAATTTCAATATTCCTTTTTGTCGGCCAAAATCTTTTTGCTTTACCATCCTGTAAATCAAGATACTTATTTGGCAACAATTGTTTAATATCAGGGAATATAGTATTATCTAAAATCCCTGCCATATTATGTTTTTTAAAAATACTAGAACTATAAAAACCAATTACCTCTTTATCAGTGGATATATCTAATTCTGCATACTTAGCTAGCACGTGAGGTTGTGATGCTGCCCAACAAAAAGAATTGGTTTTCGTGTAATAAACCTTTCTTGATGCGCTCGCATCATTAAAAATATAAATTTTTGAATTGTAAATAAAAAATATTATATACCTACCGGCACACTTTGAGCAAAACTTAGTAGCATCTATAACACTATTTTCCATAATCAATCTGGAAACAATATCTTCATTATCAAATTTAATGTTATTGGGATCATATAGATCACCCAGCAATATTATCCTTCTGTTACCTTCCTGATAATCAAATTGAATTAGATCAGGGTGTATATATAAAAAAAATTTATTTAATATATTTTTTATGTGCCAACCCGAGAAATCATTTATCTCTCTTGGAGAGAGAATAAATTGACGTCTATATAATAATCTATCGGTTTGAAGGCCCATCTTGAATCAATTATGTTAAGTAGGGTGATTTTATCTATTTTTAAATAAATCTCCCTTATTAATATCAACTTCGCTTGTTAACGTTGTATCTATACCATTGGTTTCAATAATATCAATAATTCTTTTGCAAAAAAGAGGTGATGCTTTTTGTGCGAATATAGTATTTGGATGAGAGTCAGACTCATTCCTTGCGTATGCTGGTTTAAGGAAGATATCACCTTCTGTTTCAAGCCTTCTGAAATCCCAAATAAAAATATTATCGTTTGGATCATCCCACACTCCTGTTACCCCCTTTGAAAACCTACTTGCTCTTGTTGCTTTCTCTTTTGTTGTTTTTGACTCTAGCAAGGCAGGAACTGTCCAAATAACAAATTTCGTTTCAGGAAATTCCTTCATTTTTCTTTTTAAAGCATTATATTGAAGTCTGTAATTCTCAAGGCTTTTTCTTTCTGAATTAATATCCGGTTTACCTGTATCTTCCATTATATTGCTTCCCGGAAAGCAATGCTTGAAAATAATTACATCGTATTGCTTCGTAAGGATTTCAAGAGTAGGTTCTTCCATAAACGGTTTGTCTCCTGCATTTTTAACCCAAATATTATAATAATCATAAGGATAATTTTTCCAGCCGTAGGGATTTGCTTTAGGAAAATTACGCTCTTCAATAATGTAGTTTGTATTATTCATTCTATTATAACGTTCAAAAAAAACCGGAACATATTTTTTCTCAACGAAAAGTCTTGAAAATATATTACTTTTTTCATCTTTTCCTTTCCATATAATACTACCAGTGCTGTGATGCAAAAATAAAATCCTTACAATTTCACTATCATTTTTATCATTGTCAGAATTATTACAACCGGATAGTGAAACAAAAACAATGAATAAAGCATATAACCACCAAATATTTTTTTTAAACATATATCGTATATTTTATTATTATTGCAAAGGTATCAACAATAAAACAGAAACAAAAATATAATAACATTTAATTAACACAGAATTTAGTTGTTCTGGTTTTATTTTTATATTATTGCAAACAGATTTTATTTATTGCTATTAACTGATTTATAAAAAGGAAATGCTATTAACCTCGTTTTCATATTTTGTTTTATTATTCACTGCATTTATTATATTTTATGCAGTTCCGGATAAGAAAAAATGGGTTGTTTTACTTTTGGGAAGTTTGATTTTTGTGGGATGGCTTTCTCTACACATTCTTATTTTTACATTGATTTTTTCAGTGTTGAATTATTTTTTCGGAATAATTCTTGAAAATTCTAAAACTAAAATTATCAGGAAAAGACTGTATTTTATTTTTATCTTCATTAATGTTGGCATCCTCGCTTTTTATAAATACATTAATTTCTTAATTGATAATCTGAATAGTGTCTTATCATTTTTCCCTTCTGAAATGCATGTGACGCATATAAGTATTATTATCCCTATTGGAATTTCTTATTATACATTTCAATCAATCGGAAATTTGATATTAATTTACCGGAGAACTGAAAAAGCGGAAAGGAATATCGGCATTTATACTTTACTGTTGATATTTTTTCCAAAATTTCTTAGCGGGCCTGTTGAGCGTTCCAATCATTTTTTTCCGCAAATCAGAAACCTGAAATCATTTGATCCGCAAATTGTTACTTCCGGTTTCAAATTGTTTCTTTTCGGTATGTTTAAGAAGGTAGTTATTGCCAATAACCTGTCAGAAATAGTTTTTAATACTTATGACAATGTACATTTATATGCAGGTATGCCGTTGATTACGACCCTATTGATTCAGGCAGTTTACCTGTATTGTGATTTTTCGGGATATACTGATATGGCGCTCGGTTCGGCAAAAATTTTCGGAATAGACCTTATGCCAAACTTTAACAGACCTTTCCTTGCAAAAAACGTTACTGAATTTTGGCGAAGATGGCATATGTCTCTCTCATTGTGGTGTAATGATTACATTTTTAAGCCATTAATGATTAAATACAGGGCCTTGGGTAATAATGCAGCTATTCTTTCGGTATTTGTTACTTTTATAGTAATTGGTATTTGGCATGGTGCAAACTGGACATTTGTAATTTTGGGCTTGCTCCAGGGAATAGCAATAACGTATGAGTTTCTTTCGAAAAAACAACGGTTTAAAATCTATAAAAAATTACCAAAGGAACTGGTTGTTTGGACTGGGAGGAGCGTTACTTATATATTTTTTAGTATATCTCTAATCTTTTTCTATTCAAAAGATGTTAATGATGCATTCTATTTTATAACTCATCTGTTTAGTGATTTTGCTTTTAAATTTTCAGGATACTCAATTATATCAAATGTTGAATTGCTTTCATTTGCTTTGTTATTGTTTGTAGTTATGTTTGTAATTGAGATATTTTCAGAGTATGGTGTTAATGTAACAAAAATAATTAATAATTTACCAAAATATTTAAGATGGTCAGGTTATTATTTGATGTTGATTCTGATTTATTATTTTAGTAACAATCAGGAGACTTTTGTGTATTTGCAGTTTTAAAAAAAATTAAGAGAACGTTAGAAATATGAAAAGTTTTATAGGAAAATTATTACTGTTTAGTACTCCAATATTGTTGGTCGTATTGTTTATTATAATAATAGATCCCTATAATTTCTTAAATATTTCGCATATTATAAACGATAAAGATAAAATTAAGGTACTGAATAGGTCTAATGCTTCTGAGCCAAGGGGAAATGTGATTTGGAAAACAATTGCATTTAAAAGGAGACCAGTTGAAAATTTACTTATTGGCGATTCTCAGGGGAAATATTTTGATACTGCGTTAATTCGAAGAATTACAGGTGAGGGGTATTTTAATTATAATGTACCGGGAGGAAGCTATAAAACCATGTTTTCCCTTTTTTGGTTTGCTACAGATTACATTAAGCTTAAGAATGTTTATTTTCAGTGTGGATTTATGAATTATAATGCATACAGAGATTATAACCTGATAAAT
Source organism: Bacteroidales bacterium (assembly GCA_029933495.1). Classification (GTDB taxonomy): domain Bacteria; phylum Bacteroidota; class Bacteroidia; order Bacteroidales; family JAADJA01; genus JAADJA01. The sequence continues at coordinate 8,895 of JAOZOC010000021.1, read as the reverse complement.
TACGGACTGGACCTTATAGATAATCCTGTATCTTATTTCTCGAATATTAAATTCCTTGAAGATTCATACTTTAATGCGAAATATGCCCTGACAAAAAATGAAGATATTGTTAGAATCTATTATCTGAATATGAGTCCTGAAGAGCTTGATTCTCTCGCTAACTACCGTGCAAATAATTTTTTTAAAGCTTATAAATATCCTGAATCATATTACGATGGATTGAAAAGGATAACAGAATACTGCAAAAAGAATAGTATTAATTTTTATTTTGTGATTACACCAAATTATATAGGACTTGAAGAGTATTTGCAAAAATTTGGATTAACAGAAGCCAGGGACAAATTTAAATCTGATTTAAAATCTTTAGCTCCGACATTTGATATGGAATATTTGGATGATCTTTCATATGACAGATCAAATTATTATGATTACTTTCATTGCCGGCGTGAATATGTTGACCTACTAGTTAAAAGGATTTGGGGTAAAGGTGAAATAAAATAATAGAAAATCAAATTTTCAATAATAATTATAAACAAGGTATGAATATGAAAACTGTTTCTTTGATAATTCCTGTGTACAATGAAGAGGCTATTATAGAGTCCTCATTAGATACAATTTTTTCATATCTTGATACAAAAGATTCTTTCAAATGGGAAGTAATCATTATTAATGATGGGAGTTGGGATAATACCGGCGAACTAGCTGAAAAATATATTGATAAAAGATCAAATTTAAAAGTAATCCACCATAAACTTAATAAAAATCTTGGTGCTGCTCTTCGAACCGGATTTGAAAATACTACAGGTGAATACATTGTGACTTATGATCTTGATCTGAGTTACAGCCCTAATCATATCGGATTATTATTGGATAAAATTTTAGAAACTGATGCCGAGATGGTTATCGCATCTCCATATATGAAGGGTGGAAAAGTGACTGGTGTCCCTAGCAGAAGGTTGATGTATAGTAAGGTTGTTAACAGGATAATGTCGATTACAGCACAAAAGAAGTTGAGTACTTACACAGGAATGGTCAGAGCATTTCGAGCAGATTTTTTAAGGTCACTTAATCTTAAAGCAATGGATTATGAAATTAATCCGGAAATGATCTATAAAGCCTTTATACTAAGGGCAAGGATAGTTGAAATACCTGCTCATCTCGACTGGAGTTTTCAAAATAAAGCCGGAGCAGCCAGAATGTCTGGGATTAGGATATTGAGAGGGATCTTCTCAGGCTTTATGTCAGGCTTTATTTTTCGCCCATATTTTTTCTTTTTCTTAGTCGGAATAATTATGTCAATAATATTTCTTTATATCTTTATTTGGACAGTGATTAATATTTTCAATGTATTGCCTGAAATTGTTCCTGTGTCAGATTATTTTGATGCTAAACTATCGGAGGCTATTGCTGTTACTTTTAAAGCAAGACCTCACGCTTTCTTTGTTGGAGGAGGTGTGCTTCTAATTGCGATACAGTTTCTTAGTCTTGGATTTCTTTCGTTGCAGAATAAACGATATTTCGAAGAGACTTTTAATCTGGATACGAAAATACTAAGAGAAATACAAAAGTCAAATGATTAGGAATGAACACTTTTATAGAACCAGCGTATTATATGCAATATTCATTGCTTTCATTTTTTTTATTATTGCCATTATTATTTCATTAACGCAATTTATCTGGCTTGACGAAGCTTATACATTGAATACGACTTCTGCAAGTATCACTCAGGTCTGGAACAGAGCAATAAATTTTGAGGGACAACCCCCTCTCTATTTTGTTATCTTAAGAATTTGGCGATTTATCAATGATTCGATCTTCTTTGCACGTCTGTTCTCAATAATTACTATTACAATCTCTGCTTTTTTAGTTTACATATTATCCCAAAAATATATAAATGCTATTCATCCTTTTTTAATTGCACTGCTCTTCGCCTCTAACACTGTTGTACTTTGGGCAGCATTGGAGATAAGAGTTTATGGGCTGGCATTGCTTTTTGCAATTCTTTTAATATGTTTGTTTTTAGAAATTTACACCTCTAAACATAAGCCATCACTTTATAAAAGGCTTTTGTTTTCGGGTGTTGCATTATTGTCGGTTTATATTCAGTACTATCTCGCATTTCTTCTAATCGGAAATTTTGTTTTCCTGATAATTAACAGGAAATGGGAAATTGCCAGGTTATATCTTTCGGATATGATAATACCTGTTCTGGGAACTGTTTTCCTGTTAATAAACGTTTCGGAGCAGATGTCTATTCACTCATACCATAACAGTGCAACACTATCATTATCAGATATACTTGCCTTTCAATTTAAAAAGCTGTCCTATTATTTGTTTTCATTTCTTAACTATTTTAATTCAGGGATATTGAAGCTTGTTTTTTTTGCAGTGTTTTTTGCCATTATTCTTTTTTTTATACGTAGAAATGTAAAGTCCATAATTAGTCGAAAGAATTATTTTATTATCCTTCTACCTGTTCAGCTAGTCCTTTTTACCTTTGTACTTTTTATTACAGATGAACGAAATATTGCACAAAGACATTCTATTTCTCTTGTTTTACCTGAAATTTTTGTATTGGCATTATTACTAAATGCAATTAAGTCGGTGAAAATCAGATATGCAATACTGATGCTGGTTATTACCGGAAATATAGCTTTTAACTTTGTCCGTTATAGTATTGCCAAACCAAAAGGAATCCAATATGAAAATTTATCAAATTTTATAAAAACCAATGATAAGGAGAACAAGCCGGTTTTTTGTTTTAGATATGATATAGCCCTTATTTTAAAATACGGAGTCCCCAACCATAAAGTCATTTCAATACCTGAGAATATTGATTTTGATTCATATTTCAATAGGAAAAAATGGGTTTTATCAAGTCCCGAGCAGCTTGATAGTTTGTTTACTGTTAATAATATTGAAAATGGCTTCTGGTTAGCGACAACTGAGACCGATTCTGTTGTTAACAATTCAATAGAGAAGAGATACGAAATCCAATATAAATATGAAATGCTGAATGAATATATATCAGCGAACTTTAATATTGAAATGGAAAGGCAATTCCCGCCCGGTCTTGTGTTAAAGAGAGTTATTATTCCCAAATAAAATTTAGTATTTGAAACTTTTTTTTTAGTAACAAAGAATAGTCAAGGCAGAGTTTGTATGGGTCAGCTATTTTTCAATTCTAATTCTAAGGCAGTATAAACCTTTATAGGAGATAACTGACAGCAAGACGGCCAGTTTTTTTCCTGTTTAATATTAAAATTATTACATACAGCCGGTAAAATTAAATCACGCCTGTTATCAAAGTCTTTCTTAGCACTTTCTCCAGTAAATACTTTTAGCCCAAAATCAAGAATTGCCGATTTTCCAGGAGTTACCATAAAAAAGCTTCCCTGTGGTTTGAGCATTCGCTTTATTTCACCGCAAACGGCTTCAAGATCGCTGACAAATTCCAATGTACTAACGGCAATAATAAAATCAAAAAAATTATCAGGCCAGGGCATTTTTTCAGCGACACCCGAAACGAGTTCAGCAGCGATGTTGTTATCAGTAAGTATTTTGGCGACTTCTTGTTCCTCATTATGAACATCAATTCCATAGATATTCTCTCCATACTTTGCCAGCTCAGGGAAAAAAATGCCACTTCCATAGCCAATTTCCAATAATCGCTTGCCTTGTTTGTTTTCTAATAACTTCTTAATAAGGTTAAATCTGGCACGGGAAATAATCCCAAGCACCGGCTTGTAATTCCAATCTGCATGATCAACGTCTCCGGTTTTTAACAAAGATTTCTTTGCAAGCAATTGCAGCTTTTTCGATTCCTTTCTTATTGCCATTTCATTTAAGTTTATTAATAATAGAAAATTATCTGCTATTAGTGTCAATTTTTCAGGCCATAAAGACAACAAACTTACGAATATTTTATTAACCAAAAGTTGAACTGCCCGGATTTGGTATGACATTAATTAATATTCACACTATAAAATCCTTATTAAACCGAACACTTTTCTTAATTTTGCACCAAAAATAATAATAATGAATGATTTTAGATTTGCTATACTGGGTCTCTGTTTTTTTATTATGAGCTTTTCCGGATATGCTCAAATCCCTGATGATATAAATAATGCATATAACACACTTAATGAGAGGGGAGAGGTTTACTTCAGATTTCAAAATAAATCAACCTCAGATTTGAAACTGAATAATGCTGTAACTGTTGATAGAAATTCAAACGGGAAGTGGATATATGCCTATGCAAATAAAAAGCAGTTCGGTGATTTTCTTGATCTTAATATTGATTTTGAGGTCTTAACTGCACCCGGTTTGCTACACAAACCCGTAATGAAAGGAAAGGTTAATATTGAAAGTATTGATGAATGGGATTTTTATCCGACTTATGAGTCTTATGTTGATATTATGTATCAGTTTGAAGCTAATTACCCTGACTTATGTAAAATTGTAAATATCGGGATAACCGTTGAAGGAAGAAAACTCCTTTTTGCAAAAATTACAGATAATGTAAGTACCGGTGAGGCGGAGCCACGGTTTATGTACACATCAACAATGCATGGTGATGAAACGGGCGGCTATGTGTTAATGCTTCATCTTATTGATTATTTACTTACAAACTATGGTAGTGATAATGCAATAACTAATCTGGTTACCAATTCAGAAATATGGATCAATCCTCTTGCCAATCCTGACGGCACCTTTGCTATGGGAAATAGCAGTGTTTGGGGAGCGACAAGATACAATGGCAATAATATTGATCTGAACAGAAATTACCCTGACCCTGAAGACGGCCCTCATCCTGATGGCAACGAATGGCAGCCTGAGACGGAAGCTTTTATGCACCTTGCCGATAGCATTCAGTTTACTTTGTCAGCCAACTTACATGCAGGTACGGAGGTATGCAATTACCCCTGGGATACCTCAAAACTTCATGCTGATGACGACTGGTGGCAGTTTGTCTGCCGCGAATATGCCGACACAGCTCATATATACTCTCCTTCCGGCTATATGACTCAATATGATAATGGAATAACAAACGGTTATGCCTGGTACACAATCAGCGGTGGTAGACAAGACTATATGAATTATTTTGCCGGCTGCCGTGAATTTACACTTGAAATGTCGAACACTTATATCCTTATAGAGAATAAATTACCTCTTTTTTGGGAGTATAACTACAGGTCCTTTTTGAATTATATGAAACAAGTTTTATATGGATTTCAGGGAACTGTAACTAATTCGGAAACAGGTGAACCTGTAAATGCAAAAGTTACACTGATAAATCATGATCTGGACAATTCTTTTGTTTTTGCAGGGGAAGATCTCGGAGATTTTTACAGACCTGTTTTTGCAGGCACATACGATTTAAAGTTTTCTGCAAATGGATATCACGATAAAATAATAGAATCGAAAAGCATTTCAAACTATGAAACAATATTTTTAAATGTTTCAATGGAGAAAAATACAGGGATAGACGAAAATAAACTAAACAGCCTTTTTGTTTTATCTCCAAACCCTGCATCCGGTTTTCTGACTATTACTTATTCAGGGAAAGAACAATTGAATTGTTCAGTTTCATTAATTTCTGTGTCCGGTGAAGAAGTTTACTGCGGAGATGATAAGTTTTCGGAGAACACAAGTTTAATAATCGAATTAGCTAAGTTTTCTTTGGGTGTGTATTTTGTCAGAATTACAAATGATGGAGTTTCAATAAATAAAAAGATTATAAAGAAATAATGAAGAGATACATACTTGGGACCATAGTTTTCCTTGCAGGCACAATAACAATGATATTTGAGATAGCTGGCTCCCGTGTCCTTGGTCCATTTTTTGGGACATCAATTTTTGTTTGGACAAGTTTAATCGGTATTGTTATGGGTAGTCTTAGCCTTGGATATTGGCTTGGAGGCCAGTTGTCTGTTAAAAAGGCTGATACTGCTGTTTTGTCATGGATGTTGTTGATAGGTGCTTTCTTTATCTTAATTACTGCTGTCGGTAACAATTACCTGTTAAGTAGAATTGTTAAATATATCCCTGATTTTAGAATTAAAACTGTTATATCTTCCATTGTCCTTTTTGGACCGGCAAGTGTTTTTCTTGGAATGGTTTTACCTTATACTGTTAAGCTTAAAATTTTAAATCTGGAAAACTCTGGTGCTTCTATCGGAAATCTATATGCGCTGTCAACTATTGGAAGCATTGTAGGTACTTTTTTAGCAGGATTTATTTTGCTCCCGGTGATGGGATTTGCTAATATTTTGTTTATTCTTCCTGCAACGCTTTGTCTATTTTCTATTTTACTGTTTTTTCTGGATAAAAAACCTGTCCAGGCATCTGTACCAGCAATTTTTATCATTGTTATTGTTCTCTTTTGGAGTAAAATATACACTCAGGAGAAGAACTATTTAGATGTTGACACTCAATATAACCGAGTAATAATATACAATACAACTGATAAGGCAACAAATCGTCCTATTAAGATGTTACTGATTAACGATGAAAGGAGTTCGGCAATGTACACTGATACAGATAGCGGGCTGGTATTTGAAGTTCTGAAATATTACAAACTTATTGAGCATTTTAAGCCTGATTTTAATAAAGTGCTGATGATAGGAGGATCGGGGTATGCTTTTCCAAAATATTTTTTAAGGAACTATCCGGGAAGAAAAATTGATGTTGTAGAGATAGATCCTGAGCTTACATCACTGGCAAAACAGCATTTTAATCTGCCAGATAGTCCCTACCTGAATGTCTATCATGAAGATGGGAGAACTTTTCTTAACAGGAGGATTAAAAAATATGATGCCGTTTTGATGGATGCTTATAAATCGGTTATTACTGTTCCTTTTCAGTTAACCACAAAAGAGGCTATTGAAGCAATATATGACAATCTTTCTCCTGATGGAATTGTATTGGCAAATATCATATCAAGCCTCACAGATAAAACAGACTATTTCCTGCGTGCTGAACTTGCAACATATAAAAGTGTTTTCTCTCAGGTACTTCTTTTTGCTGTTAAGTATCCCGATCCGGATGAGGAGCAAAAGACCTGTTTTCAGAATTTTATGCTGGTAGGATTAAAAACAAATAAACAGTTTTCAATGACAGATGCAAACAGGGAGCTTAATGAGTTTTTGAGCCACAAGCTGGAAATGAAAATTCCGCAAAATCTTCCTGTTTTGACTGATGAATACGCTCCTGTTGAGTATTATACTTCAAAGGCATTAAAATAAAACAGGAATAGTTGAGTGCTACCTGAATTCAATACCACTAGCAAGCCCGAATCTCCACAAAAACAAAATAACAATAGCAGCAATCATAAACTTCCATAACAGACGGATTTTACGAGGTTCTTCATCAAAATAGATAGCCTCAAATGAAGCAAATGTAAAAAGTACCGGAAGTAATACCAGAATGATAGTGCTAAGTTTTAACCCTTCAAACAATGCCTGATCCAAAGAACCATAATACAAATCATTTGGGAATTTTAGTAAAATTAAAATAGCAGATCCAAAAATTGCAGGAAACACCACCTGACTAAAAAGTAATAATTTGTGGTTACTTTTGTCTATAAAGTTAAAGTAAGAATTGCCGGATATTAAGAATGATTTTGATACACCACGTCCAATCGCAACCAGTGCAAATATTGCAAGAATTGAAAATATCATTTTGCCAGTATCGCGATAGTAAAGATAAGCTATCACCCAGCCAAAATCCTTGTTGAGTAATGTTCCCATCAATAGTGCGCCAAAAAACATTATCATTCCATGTATAAAACCCCAAAGGAAAAATAGTTTTAGAATTCCTCGTTCATTTTTGAAAGTACTATATATTGTGATAAAGATTGTTCCGAGAAGTAAACCGGTGAGAGGGGCCAGGCTGTAGAGTATCTTTACTGAATCAGCAGTCCAGTCTCCCGTGTCAATATCATAGTAAACTTTGTAATAAAAAAGAATAGTTTCGTAATCAAAAGACATTGCGACCCATATTATAATGAACTGACTTATAATATAAACAGCAAAATAGGAAAGTATGAACATCACAAGAGAGTTGGTTGTGATTATTAGGAAATTATTCCTTTTATCTTTATT
>JAOZOC010000021.1:0-780 GCA_029933495.1 Bacteroidales bacterium | reverse complement strand
ACTCTGCAAAAGCAACAAACCACCTTAGAATTCTTTTAACTGTATTAATATCGAAGGTTTTTAATTCACGGCCAAACTTACGAAGCCTTCTTTTAAAAATGTAGCGCGATACCCTTCTTCTCTTTTTCTTCAGCTCTTTCTTTTCATACTTTGTTTTTTGTTTTACCTCTTTTTTTGCTTCGCGCTCTTGTTCCCTGACAAGCTTCATCCTTTTTCTGACTTCTTCCTGTTCAATTCTTTCCTGACGTTTCAGTTCTTTCTTTTTTTCTTTCTTTATTATTCTGTTTTGTCGGGATTTTCTGTACAGGAATCGTGTAATTCTTACCATACGATAAATCCTGAAACCAATTGATGCAGATTTCTTTTTGTCAGACTGTCTCTTGTTTTTCCTCTCAATTGTTAGTTTTTGTTTAGCACGCTGCTTCATGGCTTTCTTTTTATACGAAATAAAGCGCATACGCCTGTATATAGCATAAAACCTTTTACCAAATAACCATTTTTTTGTGCTTTCCTTCACTCTGTATTTATTGACAAATAAAAATAATTAAAAAATTTCTATTTTGTTGAAAATCTTATATATCAAGCTGAATAAAAAAGCCTGACCATAAACAAGCCAGGCTAATTATTAAGATAAATAAATTTATTTTATAACCATCGATGCCATAGCTCCGGAGTATTTCCCTTCATCAAGGTTTTTCTTTATTTCTGTAAATGCTTTTACGGTGTAATCAACATCTTCAATTGTGTGGACTGATGTCGGTATAAGTCTAAGCATTATCA